>VGYV01000070.1 GCA_016872855.1 Planctomycetota bacterium | reverse complement strand
GGCGGCCCGGCAGGCCGCCCCCTTGCTCGCCGTCCCCTTGCAGCGTCGCCGTTTCAACGTCCATCCTCCTGCAAGCGTCTTGAGGCCCGAACCGCCGGAGACCCTCTCGACACACCCCGCACACACCGTCGGAAAAGAACACTCTTCACACACCAACAGGGGACAGGCGGGCTCCGCGGACCGGCGACAGCCAGGCCGAACCCGCCCCTCGGGCCCGCGGAATCTCGCCCCCGGAGGCCCCCATTCGCTCCCTGGGCCGTCCTCGGGCCTCCCTGCGGCCCACGCCGCCAGCCGCCGCCCCCTCGCGCCCCACCCGGCCCCCTGCACCGTCCCCGGAGGGCCCCACAGCAGCCCACAGAGCACGCACAGCGCAGCGGCAGCGAGGGTCCGCCATTTCAGGCGTCCCGTGCCTCTCGCTCCGCGCCGTCCGTGATCAGGCCTGGCTCTCATGCGGCTCATCCTTCTGCTTTGAGTCCTTCTTCGCTCCCCTGGCCTCCTTCGCTGTCTGGGCCTCCCGCAGCCGCGCGACGAGGGCCGTGGCCCACTCGGCTGGGGTGGTGCCCAGAGGCAGGGCGCCCGGCTCGCGGGCGCTCCGCGTGGCCTTCAGGTCGCGGAGGCAGTTCCGCACGATCCGCGCCTGGGCCGAGGCCGCGCCCTCTTCGCCCGCCCTCTGGGCGCGCAGGTACTGAAGGAAGGCCATGGCCGCCATCTGGACGGCGACCTCGTCGGAGGAGCCGTTCAGCACGAAGTCCCGGCGGATCTCGGCGAGGAAAGCGTCGCGGATGCGCTGCTCCTCCTGGTTCAGGACCCGCTTCGCATACGCGCCATGGAGGAGGCCGTTCAGATTGCCCTTGGGCGCGCCCCCGCGGGCGCCGTGGTAGTGGCACACGCGGCGGCCGGGCGCCGCCGGCTGGCGGCAGCGCTTGCCAGTCTGCTTGCTCTTCGCCGTGCATCGCCGTGCATCGTCGCTCATCGGGCTTCTCCATTCGCCGTCGCAATTCACGTCCCCTATCTTCCTAGTACGCAAACGGGCCGCGGATTGGGGCGGGAAAATCAGATGTAACGCCGGATGTGGCGAAGAGATCACGCATGCGGCGCAGATCACGCCTCAGCGCGTCACGCGTGATCCCCGCGTGGCGGGCCGCCGCGGCCACGGGCATGACCTTCAGCAGCTCGCACAGGCGCCGCAGATGCTCCGGCAGGCGCGCGAGGGCCGCTTCCACGTCCATGCGGCACGCGCACCGCTCCAATGCCGAAAGGGACTTCGTGCCCAGACGCCGCTCCCCATCTGCCGCGCCGAGGGTATCGCCCCGCTGCAGGCGCTCCCCGCCATCGCTCCACACCTCATCGTCGAGCGACAAGCCACGGCTTCCGGCGCCCCGCTTCTCAGCATCCCGTTCCCGCAGGATGGCAATGGCCCTGTGGCGGATGACGCCCCTGGCGAAGGCGGCCCAAGTTCCCCGTTCCGGGTCGTGATCGCCACGGCGCAGGAGCAGTTCCAGGGCGAGTTCCTGCTCCAGGTCATCGCGGTCGGCGTCGGCGAACCCCGGCTGCCGGACGAGCCGTCTCGCCGTCCCGCGGATCAGCTGCATTGTCCTGGGATCGAATGCCCCTGGCTGCCGCCGGCGCCGCCTTTCCGGGAGCGCCGCCATCTCTACACTGTTCATGCCTCGCTCCGTGTCGCGCGGACGGAACGAAACGCCCTTCCCGGAGGCGGGACCCGGCGTGGGGTCGGGAAGGGCGTCGCATCCGTCCGCGCATCCGTCGGTCAGGCCGGCCGGGTCGCGCCTCTATAGGAAGAAGGATCACAACCGGCGTGATCGACGCCACGGAGGGCGTGATCTTTCGCGTTATATTTTCGCGTTACGTCGTCCAGCTCATGGACTCGCCGGGCGCGTAGCAGAAGGCCCGGCCGCACTGAATGGACAGCTGGAGGTGCCGCCACAGGGCCGGGTACACCGCCTTGATGCGGCGCAGGGCACGACGGATCGCCATGGTCACCGCCTGGCGGGCGCGCAGCACGTCGTCGCCGGCCCGGCGTGGCTGGCCGTGCGGGGTCGTGGCCTGCTCCAGATGCTCCATGACCGTCCTCATCTCCTGCTGGATGGCCTCCCGGCGCGCCGCGTCGCGGCACGTGGCCTTCTCCTGCCCCAGCGCGCGGAGCCGGGCGGCGTACTCCTCCCGCGCCCGGGCGTCGAGGATTTCCCCGGCGTGGCCCGCCGGCGGGAGTTCCACCCCTGCCACGTCTGCACGGAGTCGGTCTGCGGGAACCGGCTCCATCGGGTGGCCCAGGAGGCGCGCGAGGTAGTGCATGCCTGCCTGGTCGTTGAGGTAGACCATGCGGCCCTCGTAGCGCACGGTCCATTTCTGGCCGTCGTGCCGGAAGAGGGGGCCGTCGCCGGGGCCAGCGACCTCGGCCGAAGGCTGATCCTCTGCTTCCGGCTCGGCCGGCTCCGGCGGCGGGGGTGCGGCTTCCTTGTGCGGACGCGCCGGCGCCTTCTGCCTGCCGTCTGCGCGCGTCGCCTTCTCTGCGTCCGCGCCGCGGCCGAACGCCTTGAGCAGCCGCTCGGCCATCTTCGGCCCGACCGCCCGAGTCAGCACCGCCTCGGGCGCACGGCGAACCGCCTCAGTGTTGCCCAGGCCCGCGCGGAGCAGCCTGGCGACGTGGGTCCGCCCGAAGCCCTGCTCCTCGATCCCGCACAGCGCCAGGCCCTCCGGGGCGACGCCCATCGTCAGGCGCGTGGACAGCTCGCCGAGGTACTTCACGTGGTCCTCGGGCAGATGGAGCAGGTCGGCGATGGCCGACGCGGCGTCCGCGAGCCACGCGCAGGCCTCCGCGGCGGTGCGGATGGTCCCCGCCAGGCTCTCGTAACGCTCCTCGATCTTCGCGGCCGGCTCTCCATGCACCCAGGCGTGGAGGAGCAAAGCCATCTTCATCGGCTTCACCTCCTCGTACGTCTGGTAGTTCCGGCTCTCGAAGACCGGGGCGAAGAACTCCCGCGAGAGCGGGGGCAGCAGCGCCGCCAGTTCCTCGGGGTACGCCCACGACCGGTACTCCTCGGTCGACATGTTCAGATGCTCGTCCCGCGCCTCCTCGGTCCGGCACAGGACGTAGAGCGCCTCGGCGTCGGGGAAGGACCGGCCGCGGAGGGACGCGAGCCAGGTGTGCAGCCCGTAGCCCGTCGCCGCCGCGATCCCCTTGACGGCGCACAGGCGGCCCAGCGACGTGGCCGCCAGTGTGCCCTCGGCTTGCGCCCTGCTCAGCAGGCCGTACTTGACGCAGCGCTCGGCGGCGGCCGCGACCCGCTCCTGGAATCCCTCCTCGTCCTCGCGCAGCGCCCGCTCGTGCATCACCCCGGTCAGCGTGTGCAGAAGGAACCTCGCGATCCCCGCCTCGTCGTGCGCCGCATCGGACGCGACGAGCCGCATGGCGTGTGTGGCGAGGTCCACGCCCCGCAGCTGCGGCTCCAGTTCCTCGAGCCTCGCCTTCAGGTAGCAGTTCTCGTACTGCATGCACTCCAGCGGCGTCGTGGCGACGAGGATGGAGCGCCCGAAGTCGCCCTCGAGGTTGAGCCGGCCCGCGCGCCCGCTCATGTTCTCGTACTCGCCCTTCGTCAGCATGCGCCGGCGAGGGCGGTCCGTCAGCCGGCCCCGCTCCCAGAGCGCGGGCTCGAGGAAGACGTTCTTCGCGGGGAGGTTCACCCCCAGCGCCAGGGTCGGCGTGGCGCAGATGACGCGGATGCTCCCGGCGCGGAAGTGCCTCTCCACCGCCCGCCGCTCCTCGAGGCTCATGTCGGCGTTGTGGAAGGCGATGCCGCTCCTCAGGCACTCGAAGAGCATCTGGCGCGACTGGGTCTCCTCGAGGCCCTCGAGCTCGGCGATGGCCTCCTCCGCCGCCGGGCCGTGGAACTGCTCGGCGGCGCGCGTGGCCATCGTCCGCGTCGAGCGCTTGTCCGAGAGGAAGACGAGCGACTGCTCGCCCTTCTCAGCGAGCCACACGGCGTTCGCCATGAGAATCTCCCACGCTTCCAGGTCGCCGTCCAGGGGCAGGAACGCCTCCGTCCCCCGCTCGTGGGTGTTGTACGTCTCGTACTCGAACGTCCCCTGGTAGACGATGCCGCGGCGCAGCTCGACAGGCCGCTCGCAGTACTGGAGGAACTGCGCGCCGAGCCACTTCGACAGCAGGCCGTTGTCCCGCAGCACCGCCGAGAGGCCCACGAACTGGAACGAGGCCTTCGAGAGCCGCAGCCGCGTGAGCAGCACCTCGATGTCCGCGCCCCGGCCCGCGTCCGCCAGGGTCTGCAGCTCGTCCGCGACGACCACGCGCACGCCCTCGAGGGCGTCCGGGGTCTGGATGAGGATCTGGTGCATCTTCTCGTAGACCACGACCGCGATCTGGAACCGGCCCTCGGCGATCTCGTCGTCGAACTGCCGGCAGTCCCGGGTCGACATGACCACCCGCGCCCCGAGCGGCGCGTAGCGCTCGCGGAACGTCTCGAACTTCTCCGCCGCCAGGGCCTTCAGCGGCACCAGGTAGAAGCACCGCCGGTGGCCCAGCAGGGTGTGCGCCGCGGCCATCTCGCCGATGAAGGTCTTGCCCGACGACGTCGGCGCCGAGACGAGCAGGTTCCCGCCGCCGAACAGGTTGTAGCGGTCCACGGCGATCCGCTGCACGGGGAGCAGCGTCTCGATGCCGCTGGAGCGCCAGATGTCGATCAGCCGGGGATCGACGCCGTACCGAATGAGGTCCTGAGTCTTCACGGGGAGGTCTCCATGTGCACGGGGTTGCACGTGGGCATTGCCGCGGCCGCCGCCGTGTCCGGCGGCCGCCTTCGCTCGCCCTGTCAGTCGCCTGTGTCGCCTGTGTCCTGCACTGGCTCGTCTCCTGTCCCAACGGTCGCTCCTCCCGGTTCGGCCAAAAAGAAAGGTCCGACTTCCTGCAGCCTCGGCGGCTCGGAAGCGGACCTTAAGTCGTCCAGCGGACGGTAAAGGCATCTCTGCCCTTTAGGCCGGTCCTGTCCGGCCCGCCTACGCGGGCCGCATGGCTCGAAGCACTCCTACCACCTGGCCGGCGTAACGGAAGCCCTTGCCCGGCCCGACGTGGGTGGTCGAGAAGGCGTCGTTCGCCGGGACGAGGTCAACCCCGTCCTTCGTGCGGGTGACGCGCTTCACAGTCGCCTCCTCGTCCACGACGGCGACGCCGATCTCGCCGTCGTCGAACCACTCCTTCTTGCGGACGACGACGATGTCCCGGTTGCGGATGTCCGCGTCCTTCATGCTCTCGCCCTCCACCCGCAGGCAGAACAGCTCCTCGGGGGAGGCGAAGGGGGAATCGAGGGAGACGTAGCCCTCGAGGTTCTCGATGGCCTCGATGGGTCTCCCCGCCGCCACGCGCCCCACCAGAGGGAGACCCGACGGTGGGGCGAACTCGCCCGCCAGGCGGATGTTCCGCGAGGCGCTGCCGTCGCGCCGGATGCAGCCCTTGCGCTCCAGGGCGGCCAGGTGGTCCTGCACGGTGGTGGTCGACGTGACGCCGAACTTCGCGCCAATCTCGCGGACGGTCGGAGGGCGCCCGCTGCGGATGATCTCGCAACGGATGTAATCCAGGATGGCGGCTTGCCGGTTCGTCAGCGCGTCCATGCGGGTCTCCATGTCCGCCCATAGTATACGCTACACATGTATGGTTGTCAAGCCCCACGGCATCGCCGCACACCCGGTCCCCGTGCGCCGGCGGCCCGCAACCTCTTGTGGAATCTCGGCTTACGTCATCCGAAAAATCCTTGATAATCGTGCCGAGCCGAGCCTTCATGGGGCACCACAGACCTGTCTACCTGCGACCGGAAAGGAATCATCGCATGGACCCCGCCCTGCGCGAGGAGATCGAGGGCCTGGCACACACGCCCCTCCCGGAACTCAAGGCGAAGTACATCGCGGCCTTCGGCGAGCAGACCCGCTCGAACAACGCCGCCTTCCTCCGCAAGCGCATCGCCTGGCGCCTCCAGGCCAACGCCACGGGCGGCCTGTCGGAGCGCGCGCGACTCCGCGCCATGGAACTCGCCAACGACGCCGACCTCCGCATCCGCCCGCCCAGCGCGACCTGCAGCTCCCGGAAGAGGAACACCGGAAGCCGCCTCAAGGAGCCGCGGCCTACCCGCCGCGACCCCCGGCTCCCGGAACCGGGCGAGCTTCTCGTCCGCGAGTTCAAGGGCACGACTGTGGTCGTCCGCGTCCTCGAGCGCGGATTCGAGTACGGCGGCCGCGTCTACCCGTCCCTCAGCCCCGTCGCCCGCGAGGCGACCGGCTCGAACTGGAACGGATTCCTGTTCTTCGGCCTCGTCCGGCCCGCGCGCCGGCAGGCCGCCAGACCGTCGTAGGAAAGGGATGCCCAGTGCAGAGACGAAGAAGCACAGACCCGGGCCAGCGCACAGGCCGCCGCGAGCGGCGGACCGTGTGCTGCGCCATCTACACCCGGAAGTCCACCGAAGAGGGCCTCGAGCAGGAGTTCAACTCCCTCGACGCCCAGCGCGAGGCCGCCGAGGCCTTCATCCTGAGCCAGCGCTCCGAGGGCTGGCTCGCGCTGCCTGACCGCTACGACGACGGCGGATTCACGGGCGCCAATATGGACCGCCCCGCGCTCACCCGCCTGCTCGACGACATCAAGGCCGGCCGCGTCGACTGCGTGGTCGTCTACAAGGTCGACCGCCTCTCCCGTTCGCTCCTCGACTTCGCCCGCATCATCGGGGTCTTCGAGGCGCACGGCGTGAGCTTCGTCTCCGTGACCCAGCAGTTCAACACGGCCACGTCCGTCGGGCGCCTGATGCTCAATGTCCTCCTCTCCTTCGCCCAATTCGAGCGCGAGATGATCGCCGAGCGCACCCGCGACAAGATCGCCGCCGCCCGCCGCAAGGGCAAGTGGACGGGCGGCACGCCCGTGCTCGGCTACGAGGTGGACCCCGAGGGCGGCCGGCTCGTCGTCATCCCGGAGGAGGCCGAGCGAGTCCGGGCGATCTTCGGCTTCTACATCGCCCGGCGCTCCCCCCTCGCCGTCATCCAGGAGCTTGACCGCCGGGGCTGGCGGACCAAGCTCCACGTCTCTCGGAAGGGCAGGGCATCCGGAGGCAGGCCCTTCACGAAGGCAGCCCTCCGCTGCCTCCTGAGGAATCCGCTCTACGCAGGCAAGGTCCGAAGCCGCGACTCCGTCTGCCCGGGCGAGCACGAGGCCCTCGTGGACGAGGCCGTCTGGGAGCGCGTCCAGCACCTGGTCAGCCGCAACGGCAACGGCCATGCTCGCGCGGCGAGCAGCCGCAACGGCCACGATCCGCTGCTCAAGGGCCTGCTCCGCTGCGGCCCGTGCGGCGCTGCCATGACCCACGCGGTCACCTGGCGGCGCGGAAGGCCCTACCGCTACTACGTCTGCCTCAACGCCCAGAAGCGCGGGTGGGACGCCTGCCCGACGAAGTCCGTCCGAGCCGACGAAATCGAGGCGTCGGTAGTCGAGCGCCTCAGGAGTCTCCCCCTGAATGGCGGCCGGCCCCAAGCCGACGCGGAGGGCGGGCCAACGCAGGTTGGCTTGCCAGCAACCGATGGCACGGCTCATGCTCCAAGCCTCCTCGGCACCATCTGGGACACGCTCTCCCCGCGCGAGAGACACCGGGCGCTTCGCCTCGTCCTCGAGCGCGTCGCCTACGACGGGAGCACGGGCGGCCTGACGGCTTCCATCCGCCCCTCGGGCATCGAGGCCCTCTGCCGTTCCGTCGGGTCCGCCCGCCGTGAGGAGAGGCCATGATGGAAGACCAGGTGACCGGCGGCGATGCCGGCGCCGACACCCTCGAACTGGCCTGGACTCTGAAGGCACCCGCAGGCCCCAACCCGACCACCGACGCGCCCGAGGTCGAGCCGGGCAACGTTCCCCGCATCTCGCGCCTCATGGCTCTGGCAATCAAGTTCGACGACCTGATCCGCCGCGGTGAAGTCGAAGACTACGCGACCCTCGCCCGCCTCGGCCACGTCACCCGCGCCCGCATCACCCAGATCATGGCCCTCCTCAACCTCGCCCCAGACATCCAGGAGGCCATCCTCTTCCTGCCGCGCATCGTCAGAGGGCGCGACCTCATCACCGAGAGAGACCTGCGGGCCATCACAGCGATGTCAGACTGGGACAGACAAAGGGTATCCTGGCGGGGACTGCGTTCTATGAACACTGCTGCCCGGGAGCGACCGTCCGGGTCGCAGCCCTCTCCTGCACCCGCTGAGCCAGTCTCGTCACGAGATCAGCCAGTAGAAGAACGTCGCCGGGTTGGATGACAAGCCGCTGGCCAATGCAGTAAGTCCGGTCCCCTGATCTGTCAATGTAGTCTTCATCCACGATTCCATCGCGATGGGCGAGTATGTGGCGCTGCTGGTAGAGCCTGTTCATCTGTGCCAGTTCCTGCGGTGATAGCCAGTCCTCGTACCCCTCGCCACAGGCTTGCTTCCAGAGAGTCTGCGACTCCCCGAGCCGCTGGAAGGCATTCTTTCCCACTTTGATCCCAGAGGCGGCCGGGAGCTTGGCGAACATCGCTTCCGCATACCGCTGGAACGAGCCGACCAGTGTCTCAAGGGTCCGTTCCAGGACCTGTCGCGTCACATCGGCAGCCACATCCGTGCTTGCCGCGCTCGCCAGTGCCTCTCTGATGACAGCCATGTGGCTGACCGTGTTGCGGACGGTCTCGACGGATGCCTTGAAGGCCGACGGGGCGGAGTTGTGCCGGCAAGCGGGGCAAAAGAAGGCGGTCCCGACTGCGGCATAGCGGCAGCCGCACTCCTCGCAGGCGAACTTCTGCTGCATGACGGCCGCGGCTTCAAGGGGCACGATGATGGGAGGGGCGCTGGGCTTGTAGCTGAGCGTGATCCGGATGAACGCATCGCGTGGCGCTGGCCGGGAATGGCGGGCGGCCCTCCTGAACACGCCCTCCAACATCTCCTGGGCCTTCAGAATGGCCATCTTCTCAAGGTACTCGCGCTGCTCAGGCGGCAAGAACTCCTCGCGGCCTGCCTCACCACCACAGAACGGGCAGAAGCCGCGCTCCGGCAATTCGCCCTCCCTCGCCTCGCATAGCAGCTTGAAACGCTGATGGCATTCCTTGGAGGGACAGCGCCGGTCGAGGTACCCTTCCTCATCAGTGGGGATCGGTATTCGCCACGACTTCTGCGCCCGCCCGAGTTCTCTGATGACGTCGTCGAACATCTACAGCTCCCCCCGGAAGGCCATGTCGAGGACCGATTGCTCAAGACGGTCCAGCCCCGCTGCCGATGCTTGCTGGGCAGACGCCAGGCTCCCCGACAGCGAACTCACGCACGTGAGATGGTCAACGATGGCACGCTGTTCTACGAGGGTGGGGAGTGGGATTCTCAGCGAGCGCAGTTCCTTCGTGTTGATATTGAACTGGATCGCTGACTGCCTTGAGTTCTGGAGGATCTCCTTGCGACCCAGAGGGCTGGTGAGGAAACGCCACACGTACTGGGGCAGCGCCTGACCTTCGTCAAGCCGAATGCGTATGAGATGGGAATCAAGCACGAATGTCCCGCAGTCGGCCGGCTGGCGGAACACGGCACACTTCCCCAAGTGTGATCGGCTGCCAATGGCTCGGGCAACGACCAGATCGCCGTCGCGCAGCTCGAAGCGCGCGAACTCCTTCTCTGTGACCTCGACGTACTTGAGGTCACCAAGGATAAGTGACCCGCCCACCACGTTCCCCACTCGAACGATGGGATTGCCGGTAGGCTCAGCTTGCGGCTTCTTGAACGTGCCATACCTTGCCCTCTCGCGCCACACGTCGCCGAAGCGTTTCCTCTCCCAAGTCTTGGCCTCCGGACAACTGAATGCCTCCAGGGAGGCGACATCCGTGAGTGAATCGCGGCATGCCCCTGCTTCGGCTTGCAGGCGCTTGGCCTCCCGAATCCGCTCGAAGAGGGCCTCGATCTTGCCCACAATCCGCCGCTGATCGGGAAGGGGTGGGAGCGGTACAGGGGTCGCAGCGAGAGCCTGGGTGTTGTACCCCGCTTGGCCGATCCACTTGTTGCAGCGCCGCGCGAAGAACCCCTGCTGCCATAGCCCCCGCAAACAGAGGGCCAGCCATTCCCCAGTGCAAAGCTCTGCCCTTGGGCGGATGCGGGTGATGTGGTTGGAGAAAGCCGCCTCAATCCCATCCCTGACTATGGCCGTCTTCCCAACCAACTCGACGCTGTTCGTGTTGTTGAAGAGCACATCGCCAGGAAGCAGGCGGCGGAGCGCGATGGCTGCCGCGCGCTTAGGAATCAAGAACTGCTTGTCGAGCGCGAGTTCACCGTCAAGGCCGATGTTGTACGGCCGCAGGTGAAGTAAGTCTCCGCTCGTTGTGCGCTTCTTGCCGTGGGCAAAGCCACTCTGGACCTCGGCGGCGACTTCCTCCATCGCGGCCCACCGCCATCCGTCGGGGAGTTTCCACGGGCCTTCGGGCACCGCTAGTCCTCCGCGTTGCCGTTGTTGCCCAGGAGTTGGCCGAGTTCCTCGACGATGCTGAGGATTTCGCGCTCGCGCTCGGCGATGCTGGCGAGGATTTCGGCGGGCGGGGCGAGGCGTTCGCCTTCGGGGCGGCTGGGGTTGCGGGCGGTGAGGTCGTAGCCCTTGGCCTTGATTTCGTCGAGAGTGACGATCCACGAGCGCTCCGTGGGTTCGGGGCGCTTGGCCTTGCCTTGGCGGTGGGCGGCCCAGGCTCTCCATAGCTCGCGCGCCTCGGCGAAATGTTCGTCGAGGATGGGGCTGCCCTTGCTGAACTTCTTCAGGCCCTCGGGGAGCGGAAGCTCGTAGTACCAGACCTCCTTCGTGGGGCCTGGGCGCTGGAAGAAGAGGAGCGCGGTCTTCACATCGGAGTATGGGGAGAAGGTGCCGGCCGGGAGGCTGACGATGGTGTGGAGGTCGAATTGCTCGGCGAGGTCGCGCTTGACGTCGGCGAAGGCGCCGCCGCGGAAGAGGGTGCCCTCGGGCACGACCATGCCGCAGCGGGCGCCGTCGCGCGGCTTGAGCTTCTTCATGATGTGCTGGAGGAAGAGAAGCTCTGTGGCCTGGGACTGGACGGGGAAGTTCTGCTGGATGTGGCGCCCCTCTGTGCCGCCGAAGGGCGGGTTGGTGAGGATGACGTCGTGGCGCTCGGCGACGTTGCGGATGTTCTCCTCGAGGGTGTTGCGGCGGACGACGTTGGGCGAGGCGACGCCGTGGAGGACGAGGTTCATCACGCCGAGGAGAGTGGGGATGGGCTTCTTCTCCTGGCCGAAGAAGGTCTCGTGCTGGAGCTTGCGGTGGTCCTCGCGGGTGCGCTCGCGGCGCTTCATGTGCAGGTAGGCCTGGGCGAGGAAGCCGCAGGAGCCGCAGGCGGGGTCGTAGACGGTTTCGCCGATCCTGGGCTGGACGACCTCAATCATGAAGCGGACGACGGGGCGCGGGGTATAGAACTGCCCGGCGTCCTTGTTCTCGCTGCCCATGCGGCGCAGCAGGTCCTCGTAGACCTGGGAGATGGTGAACACATCGTCCTGGCTGTGGAAGTTGATGCCGTTGATGACGGTGAGCACGTCCTTGAGGTTGTAGCCGGAGGCGCAGACGATGACGTTGCGCTCGGAGAAGACGCTCTGGATGGTCTCACGCAGCGGGTCGCCGCCGAGGGCCTGGAGGTGGGGGATGAGCTTGCCGTGGACGAAGGCGATGAGGTCGTCGGCGGGCCAGTCGCGTGCGGCCCAGATACCCCAGCGGAGGTCTCCTGAGAGGATGCGCTGGTAGTCCTCGCCGCGGAGCTTGGCCTGGGTCTCCCATTCCTCCTCCTGGGCGTCGAGGAAGCGAAGGAACAGGAGCCAGGATAGGTGCTCGATGTACTCCATGATGCCGCCGCAGTTGTTGTCGCGGCGGAGGATGTCGCAGGCGCGCCAGATGTCGTTGGCGAGGGAACCGCGGGTCTGGGGGCTGGCCATCAGGCGGCCTCCGGGTCAGAGTAGATGCGCCGTTGGAGTTCCTGTAGGGTCTTCCGCAAGCCGTCCACCCCGCCAAACCAGTGGGCGATGGTGACGGCGCCGCCCATTTCGGCGAAGGGCGAGACGCTGAAGATGGCGGGGTCAATCTCGGCGATGCCGACGGTGCGGTATTTCTCGAGGAGCTCGAGGATGACGCGGCGGGCGTCGTCGCTGTAGCGTTGAAGGAAGCGCTGATGGCGGTTCTGGAAGGCAGCGGTGCGCTCGCCGCGGGTGACGATGGGGCTGCGGAAGGCGATGTGGGAGAGGAGGTCGAAGCTGTCAGCGTCGGGCTGGCTCATGACCCGGGCGAGCACGTCGGGATGGATGTCCGCCGCGCGGAGCTGGTCGAGGAATGCCTGGCGGCGGGCGGGATCGATCCAGATGCGGCGGAGTTCGGCCTGATTGGGTGCGGCGCGGATGATCTGCTGGCGGGCGTGGTCCTGGTACTGCTCCAGGGTGAGTTGCTGCCCCGTCGAGGCGACATCGAAGATGGCCTCGTCGGCGATGGTCACTTCGAGGCCTTCGACCTTGATCTTGCCGACGCCCTGGCGGGCGCGCTTCAGGAGCACGTCCACCACGATGGTCTCGTCGGGGAGGGTCTCGACGCGAATCTCGCGGGACACGAAGCCCGCGGCATTGACGATGAGGGTGAGCTTGCCGGCCGGCAGATTGGCGAAGCGATAGCGGCCCTCGGCGTCCGTGCGGATGGGGCCTTGCTGGGCGTTGGGGCCGGTTCGGACGCTCACCGATGCCCCGACGAGCAGGCGGCCGGTGTCGTGCTCGGCGACGGTGCCTTCGATGGCTGAGGTGAAGGGGCCTCGAGGCGGCTCTGGCGGCTGGCCCGGCGGGCGATCCCATTCGTCGAAGAGGCGGGTAGCGCCCGTGTAGTCAATGATGCGGAACCAGTACTTGCCCGTGGCAGGGTCCTGGCGGCAGCCGCGCCCGACGATCTGCTTGAAGAGGACAGGCGAGGAGATGGTCTTCATGAACACAACGTTGCGGCAGGGCGGCACGTCCACACCAGTGGAGAGCAGTTCGGCGGTCGTGGCGACCACCGGCGTCGGCTTGTCCGAGTCGGCGAGATGCTCCAAGGCGCGGCGGCCCTCTTCGCCCTCCTCCGAGATGATGGGCACGGCGTAGTTGTCGAGGCCCGTCTCAGGGCCAAAAGCGTCCTGGAGCAGGCGGGCGACGAGGCGCGCGTGGGCCATGTCCACGCAGAACACCATCGTCTTGTCCATGTGCCCAAAGCGGCGGAGCAAGCCGGCAAGATGCTGCACCATCGTCCGCGTCCGGTCCGGCAGGGTAATCTCGCGCTCGAACTGGGGCGTGTTGTATTCGTCGCGGGGGTCGATGTCTTCGGGGATGAAGACCTCGGCTCCCTGCTCGACGGCGTCCTGGAGGCGAAGGCCGTCCCTGTCCACGGTCGTGCGAACGCGGTGGACCTTGTAGGTCGCCAGGAAGCCATCCTCGATGCCCTGGCCGAAGCTGTACTGGTAGGCGGGCGGATGCCAGGTTCCCGAATCGGGGTCATCGGGGTCTATGGCGACCTCGGGCTCTTCGTCGCAGAAGTAGGCGTAGGTGTCAATATTCTCGTCCTGCTTCGGGGTAGCCGTCATGCCGAGGTGGATGGCGGTGGTGAAGTGATCGAGGATTTCGCGCCAGGTGCCGAAGCCGGAGCGATGGCACTCGTCAACGACGACGAGGTCGAAGAAATCCCGGGGGAAGCACTCGAAGAGGCGCTGCCCTTGCTCGTTCTGGCTCCACAGGCTCTGGTACATGGCAAAGTAGAGGTCGCGGTTGAGGTTCGCCGGGTGGCCGGCAACGTTGAGGCGCGGCTCGCTCGTGCCGTCGGCAAAGGGGGAGAAGCGGTTGTGGGCCTGGTCGCGGAGCACGATGCGGTCAGCGACGAAGAGGATGCGCGCGGGCCGGTTGGGGTGAAGCCGCTGGAGCCAGCTTGACTTGATGAGCTTCCACGCGATCTGGAAGGCGACAAAGGTCTTGCCCGTGCCCGTCGCCATCGCCAGGAGGACGCGCCGCTGGCCACGCATGATGCGGGTGATGATTCGGCGGATGGCAACCTCCTGGAAGTAGAAGGGCGTCATGCCGCAGAGAGATTCGGGGCAGTAGGAATGTAGCAATGGGCTGCGTTGCCGGTCGCCCGAGCCATATGGGACCTCAGCCTCGGCGACCTCATGTGCGTCGCGTGGGCGGGTCGGCCCGGTGTTCGCCGCCCACCGCTCCCACAGTTGCTGCGGCGACGGGAAGGTTGTGAGAGTGTTGCTGGAATTGGTGAAGAAGTCGTATTCGAGGATGGCGTGACCGTTCGTGGCGTAGGCGAAGGCCAACCCCAACTCGCGGGCGTATCGCTTCGCCTGCTGAAGGCCCGCGTCGGGGCCCTCGCCCTCCGCCTTGGCCTCGACGGCTGCGATCGGGAAACCATCCGTGTAGCGGAGTAGATAGTCAACCTTGCGTGGGTTGCCTCGTCTTGTCTGATCCCCAACCAACAGCACGCGGCCGCGGGTGAATTCGCGATCCCGTTGGTAGTAGAACTCTCGCGTGACGGCCGAGCCGACCCAGCCCGCCGCCTTCAGCTTTGGCTCAATGAGACGGGCCCGCGTATCCGCCTCGTTCATGCCGTGCGTCGTCATACGCCACTGCCCACAGGCCATAGCGAGAACAGACCCCACTCGCCCGCATCGAAGGCAGCCCTAGAATAGCAAGCCGAGCACTGGCAGTCAACGTCGGCAGCACGTTGTCGCGGATGTTGCCGTACCGCTATCAGGCAGATGGCGCCGGCTATCGCGCCTTGCGACGGTGCCCGTGACCCCGGTGGTGCGACACCGGGGAAGCGGGTGGGCGCACCGCGGCGATAGCGCGCAGGAAGTGGTCCGGGCAAACCTGGGCGGCATCGGCCGGGAGTTGCTGGGTGAGGGTCTCTTTCACGGCGAGCAGGCCAGCTTCGTTGACGATGTGCTCGATCTGCGCGCCGGTGAAGCCCGCAGTTCGGGCGGCAAGAGCGTCGGGGCGAATGTCCTCGGCCACAGGCATGCGGGCGAGGAGCTTGGCGAAGAGCGCGGCACGGCCCTTGGCGTCCGGCGGCCCAAGGCAGACCTTGCGGTCGATCCGGCCGGGGCGGAGGATCGCGGGATCGATGTCCTCCGGCCGGTTCGTGGTACCGATGACGAGGACACGGCCGCGGTCCTCCAAGCCGTCGAGAAGGACGAGGAGCTGGGAGACGATCTCCCGTAGGTGTCGGGAATCAGCCGCGTCGCGCGAGCCGGCGATGGCATCGAGTTCATCCATGAGCACGACCGAGGGGGCCAGACGGGCGGCGCGCTGGAACACGTCTCTCAAGCGTCCCTCGCCCTCGCCGACCCACTTGCTCAAGACCTCGGGGCCGGAGATGACTTCGATGTGGGCAGCAGACTCGCCAGCTACGGCCCGTGCCAGCAGCGTCTTGCCATTGCCCGGCGGGCCCCAGAGGAGGATGCCGCGGCCGGGCCGGACGCCGACCCGCTGGAAGAGCTCGGGGTGCTTGAGGGGAAGCTCGGCGTAATCGCGGACGGCCTCGACGGCGGCGTCCTGGCCGCACACGTCGGCGTACCTGGCGGCGGGGATGGTCCGTTGCGGCCCAGGCACCAGAGTAGGCGACACGCTTGCCCCCTGGCTGTTCTGGGCGAGTCCTGGGCCGGCTGTTGCTGGGCGTCGGAACAGAGACCCGGCCTCGGGTTGGAGGCTCATGTCGTAGGGCAGGCGCCGGGCGGCCTTGGGGAAGACCCAGGCCGGCTTCCTGGTGTCAATGGCGTGGCCCAAGGCCCAGCGGGCCGGGTCGGCGGCTGGGTCGAGCGTGTCAGGCAGCTCGTGGATGCGCTGTGCCGTCTGTTTGCGGTCGAAGAAGGGGCAGATGACGAGTGACTCGTTGAGCCGCGTGTCGAGCTGGGCGAGGAGGGCCGGCTTGTCCAAGGTCACGGCCTTCCCGTCGAAGCTGCCGACGGCATACCAGGCAGGGTGGTCGCGCGGGATGCCGGGGAAGCCCTGCGACGGAGCGAACCGAAGCTGCTGGCAGCCGAGGGTGAAGCAGGCCCGGCAGGGGTTCGCGCCGCCGGCCGCTTGCTTCTTCTGCTGGCGCCAGCACGAGGCGACGTCGGCGATGGCGTTGAGGACGCCTTGTACGTCGTGGAGCGCAAGCGGCTCACCGTTGACGCTGATCTCGGCTCCGCTCCAGCGCGAGATGACGCGGTGGAGGCTCTCGATGCGACGGACGCTCTCGACGAGGGCCTCTTGGCGGACCGCCAGGCTGTAGTGCCGCGGCCGGCCCTTCTCGTCGCTCTCGACGGTCAGGCTGCCGGCGTCGCCCAGGGCCTTCATCCGCCGCACGGCGACATGGAAGTTCACCGAGGAGGTCCGGGCGAAGGAGACCGTCAGGTTCAAACGGAAGCCGTCGTCCTTGTGGCAGGACGCCGGCAGTGGCGAGGCGTCAGCCATCGTCGTGCGTGTGACCCATCCCTGGCCAACGTGCTCTTTGATCCAGGCGTCGGCAAGGGCGTGGATGCGTTCTACAGTGGACGCGACGCGCAAGTCCATGCGGAGCGGCTGCTGCCGGCCCGGGGCGAAGTCAGTGAAGAAGGCCACGTAGGCCGGATAGAGCGGGTCGAGGGTCTCCTTGTTCGTCTTCCACACCACCGCCTTGCGGACGCAGAGCGCGCCCTTCTCCCTCTTGGCGAACACCTCGCGGCGGAGGACCTGTGAGCGAGGAAGCTCCATAGCCTGCGCGACGCCGGCATCCTCGACCATCACGAGGTCCGTCACCTGGCTCCAGCGGACGCCGTCAATGTCCGCGGCCTTGTCGTCGCGGACCCGGCGGAAGACCGCATGCATCATGCTCGCCGCGGGCAGAGGACGGAGCGCCTGCCAGGGTGGTGAGGCGTTGGCGTCGAAGGACAAGGCCATCCGCCGCACGTGCTCGCCGTTGGCCCTCAGGGTCAGGAGGTCGTTGCACTTGACCTCGACGACCAGCTCGGGCCGTACGAAGCGGAAGAGCGCCCCGGCTCGTGAGGCGGCGAGGTGGGACGATTCAACGACGAGCGGGCGAAGCCGCTCAGCCAGCTCGAAGCGGTCGGCCTCGCTGAACCCCGTGTCCACCCGGCCAAGAAGCTGGAACACCCCATCAGGCCGGAGGAGCGCGAGCAATAGCTCTGCCGCACCACCCCGCGCGCGTTCGGTGTATCCCACGACGGCTGCGTCAATGGTGATCTCCGGCTTCACCTTGATCACCTGCCCGTCGCCACAGCGGACGACCAGGCCCTCATGGCCCTCGCGGGTGACAAGCCGGGCGTAGGCTTCGAGTAACCCGCGGGCCTCGCAAGCTGTCTCGAAGGCCACGGGGCGGCACAGCTCTCCGCCTCCCATGAGAGCCGCAAGGCGCTGGGCACGCGTTGGGAACGGGAACCGCTGTGCGTCCTCCCCGCCATCCTCGATCAGGTCGAATGCGCCAAAGCCGAGGTGCTCGATGGGGGCGTCGGCGCCCCCGCCCAGCGCCGCGGCGAGGTCGTGGACCCGCGGCCGGCGACCTGACCCATTCGCGTAGAGTTCGCCGGCCAGGAGCAGGTCGTGGCCCGACAGGAGGCGACTCGCCTCTGCCGTGGCCGGCACGTCGGCAATGACCTTCCCACTGGGCGACAGGAGCCACGCCTCGCCGCCTGCGACGCGCAGGAACCACATCTCGCCATCGAGCTTCGGGGAGATGATGTAGGGGCCTGGCGGGAGCGCCGTGGCAAGGTCGGCAGGCGAGACGCTGCGGTAGCGGCCGGCCACTTGGCGTTTGTAGGCGGTGAGGCGGTCTGCCAGCGCCCTGTCGGCGATGCTGCCCTGGGGCGCGATGCGCCCCGTCCCCAACGGCTCCCAGCGGGCCTGTTCCTGGGCAATCATAGGTTGGCCTCCGCAGGCATCGTCAGTTCCAGGTTGGTCAGATGAAGCACGAGAAGATAGCGGTCCCCGTCCACCCTGCCCTCCAGGAACCCGCGATCGGGAACGCCGCCCCGCTCGAGGACGATCGGGTCGCGTCCGCCCGGCCCTGCTCCAACCAGGACCAGGGAATCCGCCCGATCAAGCTCCCGCGCCATTCCGAAGAGGAAGTCATACGTCAGGCCATCCAGGTGCCGGAGTTGAAGGGCGCGGCGGAAGGCAAAGCGTAGCGCCGCTTCCGAGCGGGGAAGCATCCGCCCCGTCCAGATGAGCGGCGACTCACCGTCCACATTGGCCGGCGTGTCCGCCGGCAGGCGACGGTCCGTCTCGACCCCAGCGCGGTCGCAGGTGATCTCGACCTCTGCCGCTGCATAGAGGACGTTCCCATCGGGGTCGAGGAGCACACGGTCGGTCGGCCCCGTCCTTCGTCCGGTCGCCTCGAGGTCAATCTCGGGGTCCTCCTCGATCAGGAGCTCGGCAAGCTCCGCGTCGTCGGGGCACCGCGAACGCAGCGCCGCATACGTCCGCGCGAGGGGCGACTTGATGAACCGGGCAGCCTCGACGGCCCGCCCGTCGAGGGTCTGGAGCTTCGGCCGGCCGCGGCGATGGGCAGGCTCCATCCGCACCCGCGCATCGCGGCCGCGGCTGTCACGAATCCGAATCCAACGCGACATCATCTGTCTCCTGCATCAGAGCCTGGCGAAGTCGAGGCCGTCCCAGGCCCCGTCGTTCTCGGGGATGGACAGGTCCGCCTGGTCGGGACCCATGAAGCGGAAGCCGCTCGGCCCTCCAACCATGAGGAAGTAGCCCGCGTGGTTCCTCACCAGGAAGCGCACCTCGCCCTCATCCCCGCTGTCAAGGCGGCAGATGCCCGTGGCCGCGAGAAGCCCGTCAAGCTGCGCCGACACCGCGACGGGCGCCAGAGCGTAGACTTGGCGGACGGCGCAGTCCAGAAGGTCAGCCGCCTCTGCAGGTCGCGGCTCGGGGGCCGATGCCGCGTCCCGGCCTCGCTGCACCGAGCGCAGCTCGCCGCGCTCGACAGCGTCCCCGTGGCCGTCGAGGTAGAGCGTGGCCGTCGTGCCTGGCGGCAGCAGGAACCGGCCGTCCCTGGTCAGCACAGCCGCCTTGCACTCCCGGCCCTCGGCATCCACCGGCACCCGCCGCCTCGTGCCATACAGCGTCGCCCGGCTCAGCTTGCGGACGGCGAAGCTGCTGCCCGTCCCCTCGCAGGCGACTTCGAGCGTTCGGTCCATGGTCCGTCCTCCATCGGCGGGCGGCCCAAGTGCCGCCGCGGCCGTGGCTTACATACATCCTCGTTCGCAGGGGAATAGCAAGGCGCCATCGCGGAATTCGGGGAGAATTCCGTAACGCCAGGGGGGAGCGTCACTTCGGACGCCGGCGGAGCTTCTGCGGAGCCTGGGGCTTGCTGCGTAGGAGGGCGACGGCCAGTTGGGAACACTCCTTCAGCAGGCCTTGGAGCCGGCGGCCCTCAGCTGCCCACTGCCTGACCTCGCCCACGAGGTCCGCGGGGACGTAGATGGAGCGGGTCTTGCCGCGGTCCTTGAAGGTGATCTGGGTGCGGACGTGCCTCTCGCCCCGGTTGCACTTGCAGCCGTAGCGTCCGCACCGTCGGGCGCTCTGGACCACCGAGGCCAGGAGGACCGGCCCTCGGGGCATGAGTTGCTTGAGGCGGCTGTCGAGCGTGCGGCGAATCTGGTTGGGGCTCTCGGCGGTGTTCATGTTCGTCCTCGGAGGGTGGGGGCAGAGGAACTTGGGCACAATCTGACACGCCATTCTACGTGACAGATTGCCGGCGTGCAAAATGCCCTGCGCAATCTGACACGTAGTTTGGCGTGTCAGATTGCGCGAGCGAACCAGAGCCGTGAATATCCTCCGGGACCATTACCACAAGTGGCCCCGCGCATTACCATGATGCCCCCGGGGGCATTACCACACGGCCATTTTGAGGTATTACCAGACGAGAGGCGTTTCGGGCCTTCCGGAGCGCGTTTTCCGGTGGCGCGGAGGGTTGCCGGCAGGGCCGGCGTCTCGCCTGCGGGAGAGGCGACGCGATGCGGAAGCGGAGATGCCGGAGACGCCGAGAACCACGCGCGGTCGTCTTCGTATCACATTGGTACTATGGCACTTATGGCCAGCTCATTCGCGCGCCCGAGCGGGCTACGTTCAGGGCCGGGAAGCGGCTCGGAGCGTGCGAGAGAGGAGCGGGGAGAGCGGCTCGGCGGGGGTGTTCGAGAGCGCGCGGCTGGAGAATTTCGTCGCCCGGAGAATCACCGGGGGCCGGAGGCCCCATGGGGTTGGGCCACGGATTTTGTTTTGGGCATCTGGGTGGTTCGGGAGAATGGGGGC
>VGYV01000069.1 GCA_016872855.1 Planctomycetota bacterium | reverse complement strand
CGGAAGGGGCGCTCTGTCGTGCCGCCCCGTCGGGGCTGGGCGTTCTCCTCTCTGCGATCCGGCGGCTTACGCCGCCGGCTAGACCCTTGCGTCCCTTCGGGACTGCGAAGCTGGTGAGAAATGCGGGCTAGTGTGCCCAACCTGGGTTTTCCCTTTGGTTGCGGCCCCGGGCCGCGTTAGGACACTGTTCCCCGCCAGGAGGCTGGCCCCTTGCCGCGCCTCATCGCCTTCGTTGCCATCGTCGCGCTCGGCGTCGCCGCCGCCCTCTCCCTCATCTCCGAGCGCTCGGCCATCACCGGCACCGGCTACCGCGTGGCTCGGCTCGATGCCGAGCGCCGCCGACTCATCGAGGCCAACCGCAAGCTCGAAGCCCAGGTCGCCGCGGCCAAGACCCCCAGCGCCATCGCCGCCAGAGTCAAGGGCCTCCAACTCGACCTCGTCTCCCCCGACGAATCGCTCGACCAGCAGCTCGCGAAGGAAAAAGAGAAGGAAAAGGCCAAGGCGGTCGCAGACAGGGCCGCCCGCACCATGAAGAGCCGGTGACCCATGAGCGTGCGTGAAGCCATCCTCATGTCCTGCCTCGTCGTCCTCGGCGTGGTGAACTACCGCGAGCGGAGCGCCGACAACCGCTCCCGCCTCGCCGCCCTCCTCCGCCGCGAGGAGGCCATCGCGCGCGAGGTCGCCGCCCTGCACCACAGGGGCCGCGCACTGCGCCGCGAGGCCGACGCCCTGGCCCACGACCGCTACTACGTCGAGCGCGTGGCCCGCGCCGACCTCGGCTGGCGGCCCAGCCCCTTCCGCGACCCGGGCATCGCCCCGCCACTCGAGCCGCCCACCGCCATCGTCCAGGCCCCGCCGCCGGTCTTCCCACAGCCCGTCGCGCCCGCGCCTCGGCCGCCCGCGCCTTCGCCGGCACCCGCTCCAACCCCTGCCCCGGTGCTGCCGGCGCCGAGGCCCGACCCCGCAATCGTCCAGCAGGCAATCGCCGCCCTCGGCTACGAATCGGCCGAGCACTTCCAATCCAAGATGATGGGCGGGCGCTCCCTCGGCCAGCTCGACACGCCCACACTCGCCCGCGCCCAGCAGTTGAACGCCCTGCTTCGCCAGCTCGGCTACAACTCCGTCAAGTCGTTTCAGCAGCGCAACCGCCTGACCGCCGACGGCATCATGGGCCGCCGCACCGAGCAGCGGGCGCTCGACCTCCTGCGCCGCCGCGCCCCGCGCCGCTCCCGCGGCTACCTGGCCGACAGCGGCAGATAGCCGTGCGGCGTTAGGAGTGCGGGCGACGGCGCAAACGCGATTGCGAGACGGGACAGAGGGGGGAGGAAGCCCATCGGGGAAGGGCTTCCTCCCCCACCCTTTCATTCGTATTACGCCAGTAGCCCGCGGCACCAGCAGGAGCAGGCCGTGGGCGGGCCGCAATCGTCCTCGTCCTCGACTCGCGCTCTCCCGGGTTCCTTGCGGAACGGCACGCGCGCCTCACACGCGTTCGCTGAGAAATGTCGAATGACGAACGAGGAGTCCAGAGCCTGAGACAGGTTCGGCGTTCGATATTCGGCATTCGGCGTTCGACATTCGTTATTCGCCCGTGCCCCCTTTGGCCCCACCAGGGCGCCGCACTGTGTTCATCAGGGGCTTCGCATGAAAGCCGTCCTCCTCACCGCCGGCAAGGGCACGCGGATGCAGGGCCTGTGCGACGCCCTGCCCAAGCCGCTCCTGCCCGTGCTCAACCGCCCCGCCATCGTCCACACCATCGCCCAGTTCGAGGCCGCAGGCGTCACCGACCTCCTTCTCGTCGTCGGCCACCAGGCCGACCTGGTCCGCCACACCCTCGGCGAGCGCTGCGGCGCCGTCCGCCTCGCCTACGTCGTCCAGTCCGACCCCAAGGGCACCGGCCAGGCGACCGCCCTGGCCGAAGACTTCGCCGCCGGCGAGCCCTTCCTCCTGATGTTCGGCGACATCGTGACCTCGCGCCGCCACGCCCCCGACATCGTGCGCATCTGGCGCGAGGAGCGGCCCGACGCCATCCTGGCCGTCCGCTACTTCCGCGACCCAGCCTCGGGCGGCGCCGTCTACGTCGAGGGCAACCGCGTGGCCCGCATCGTCGAGAAGCCCCGGCCCGGCGAGACCACCACCCACTACATCAATGCCGGCATCTTCGTCTTCCCCCCCGCCATCTTCGACCGCCTCCGCCGCGTCGGCCTCTCCCCACGCGGCGAATACGAGCTGACCGACGCCATCCGCATGCTCCTCGACGAAGGGCTCAACGTCCGAGCCTACGACCTGCCCGGCTTCTGGGTCAACCTCACCGACCCCGCCACCTACCTCGAAGCCCAACGCGAGGTGATGGCCGAACTCCGTCCCCGCCGCCCCAGGCTCCCCGAGCGAATCGTCGTCGAGCCGCCCATCGTTGTCGGCAAGGGCTGGAAGCTCGGCCCCATCCGCCTCGGCCCCAACGTCAGCCTCGGCGAGGATTGCGTCGTCGGCTTCGGCGCCCGCGTCCGCGACGCCATCGTCATGCCCGGCGCCGAGATTGGCCCGGGGGCGACCATCGAGAACGCCATCATCGGCTTCGCCGCCGCGGTCGGCGCCGGCCGCCGCCTCGTCGGCGAATCCCCCGCCAGCCCCGCCGTCCTCCTCCACGGCGAGCGCTTCGGCCCCTACCCGTGACCCCCATGCCCCCTGGGAGATGGCAAGAAACGAGGCGGTGCTATGAGTGACCTCTCCGATCGTGTGCGCCACGTGGCCATGGAGGCGGGGGCCGACCTGGTGGGCTTCGCGCCAATCTCGCGCTTCGACGCTGCCCCGCCCGAGCTGCACCCACGCACGATCTTCCCCCAGACGCGCACCGTGGTCGCCATCGCCACCCGCCAGTTGCGCGGGGCACTCAAGGGAGCCGAGGAAGGTACCTATTGGCAGGCATACAACTGCGACTCCTACTGGTATCTCAACGAGATCGTCGGCCCCAAGGTCCTCCGCGCCGTCGTGCTCTTCCTGGAGGACCGCGGCTTCACCAGCATGCCCGTCCACAACCCCTTCCACCCCCACACGGGGCGGCAGATTCGGGACGACCAGCCGGCCGGCCCCGACGGCATGGTGTCGCTCCGCGTCGTCGGCATCGCGGCGGGACTGGGCGAGCTGGGCCATTCCAAGCTCCTCCTCACCCCCCAGTTCGGCCCGCGGCAACGCGTCTTCGCCGTCTTCACAGACGCCGAGCTGGAGCCGACGCCGCTCTTCCAGGGCAAGCTCTGCGACGGCTGCCTGAGCTGCGTGAAGGCCTGCGAGGCCTGCGCCATCGGCCACAAGCGCGACGTGAAGCTCACCATCGAGGGCCGCGAGTTCGCCCACGCCCCCTTCGACCCCAAGGCCTGCGCCCGCGTCCACTGCGGCGACGACCCGCGCTTCTCTCCCTTCTGGACGGGCAAGGAGAAGGAGGGGGAGCGGCCCAGCTACAGCCGCTTCCTCACCGACCGCTTTCGCCACCTCTCCATCTGCGTCGGCCGCGGCTGCCTTCGCGCCTGCCTCGACCACCTCGAGAAGACCGGCCGCATCCAGGCCGCCTTCAACACCCCGCTCATCCAGCGCGAGCGCTGGAAGCTCGACGCCCCGCCACCTCAGCAATGAGGCAGGGAAAAAAGACACCCGCTGTCTTTTTCTGCCGATCTCGACCTTCGGAGACGCAACCGACAGACCAACAAGGACTTACAGCTTCACCCGCTCACAGATGCCGAAAAAGACACCCGCTGTCTTTTCTGGCACGACGGCCCGCCGCCGCAGCAGCCATGAGGCCGTGAAGCAGCACGAAAATGACGCGAAGCAGCACGAAGCAGATTCACGAAGACTCGCAAGTGCTGTCCCGCCCTATAGTTGTGGCATTGCTGCTTCGCGGCAGACTGCGCTGGCGTCATATGGTGGGGGGAGACTCGAGGAGGGGACGAGGACGATTGAGGGGCGCCCCCCGCCCCCGCTCTGAGAGCGGCGTCTGCGCCAGGGTGAGCGACTCTGAGCGACTCTGGACAACACTGAGCCGGAATGGCGAGAATCGCCAAACGGCGAGTGAGCGACTCTGAGCGACACTGAGCGACACTGAGCTGCACACCCGCTGTCTCTTCCCGCCCAGCGCAGCCGATGGAGGCACAACCAATGGACTGTCAATGGCTTATGGCTTCGAGCATCCGCGGATGCCGAAAGAGACACCCGCTGTCTTCTCTGCCGCTCTGGCTTCTGGCGTGGGGGCTGACCACTGTGGAGGCAGGGACCATGACGCTGCAACGCCATGCGAAGGACACCCTGACCGCGGTCGAGATGAACTGCGGCGATGCGCTGCGGTTCGCGCTGCGCAACGGCCAGACGCGCACGCTGGTGCTTGAGCAGACGGCGGCGAAGGTGCTGGTGACGAATCTGAAAGAACTCAAGAAGGCGCGGGGCGGAGGGGGCACGCTCTACCACTTCACGGCCCGCGTGCGGGTGGACGGCCAGCCGATGACGATGGAGCGCTACGTCGGCTGTCAGGAGTCCTTCTACGAGCCCTACGTGATCAACGGCATGCGGGTGTGGTTCGACGCCGTGAGCGACATCTTCGACTTCCTCACCGAGAAGCACGGCGAGTGCAAGCCGGCCAAGCAGGCCCGCTTCGCCGTCCAGGACGCCACGCTCGCCGTCTGCCCGCAGGAGATTCAGCCGTGGTATCCGAATGACAAGGGCTTCATCGCCATCCGCGATTGCTACTGCGGCGACGACTGCTGGCTCGGCGCCTACCAGGGCGCCGACGCCCACGGGGGCCTCGACGTGAACATGCCCAAGGGCACGCCCCACTGGGCGCCAATTGACCTCGACGATCACTGGTACTTCAACTCGCTCGCGGCCGGCCACAACAACAACCGCTGGCGAGCGACCCGCAAATGGCCCGACGGCTCGACGTGGACCCTTCAGTCCCACCACCTCATCAAGCTGCTCGTGCCCGAGCACGCGCCGCTCAAGGCGGGCACGCACTACGCCGAGGCCGCGGGCGTGTTCGTGGGGGCACACGAGCACTCGCACTTCGTCTTCAAGGTCACGGACGGTGGCGAGACAATTCTCCTCGACCCCTGGATCATCTTCTGGCAGGCGTTCGAGAACCAGAAGCGCAAGGCGGGCAAGCTGCGGGCGGCGATGGCGCCCTTCAGCCCGGTGCGGACAGGCCAGCCCGTGGCCTTCCGTGGCGAGACGGCGGGTGTGGCCTGCTTCTGGGCCTTCGGCGACGGCGGCTGGTCCCACGACGCCGCGCCGAGCCACACCTTCCTCAAGCCCGGCGTCTACCCCGTCACGCTGACAGTGGACAACGGGAAGGAGCGAGCGGCGTTCACCCAGCACATCACGGTGGACGGCGAGGAGAAAAGGGGACATTCTCCTTTTCCGCGGAGCGGCCTTCGGCGCCCAGGGGGCGAAGAGGTGAATGTCCCCTTTTCTCCGCCGGCGCCCGCGGCGTCCAACGAGCCGGGCCTCCGCCCGCGCCCGGTCCACGCGATGGATGTCTACGGCTGGCCTGTAGCGCCGATTCCGCCCACGGACAAGCGCCCCGCCCCCGCGGCGCGGCCCCGCCCTCAGCCGAAGGGGGATGTGACACTCACGACGCGCGACCCTGGCTTCTGGTGTACGCCGTACTTCTGGGTGTGCCCCGGCTACCACACCTGGCCGAAGGGCGCGAGCGGCTTCGTGCTGACCAACGGCGGGCGGGCGACGGAGGGCGAATTCGCGCGCTTCACGCCCGACTTGGCGGCGGGCCGCTACGAGGTGTCGCTCAGCCCCAAGACGCCGTTCGACAAGGACGCCTCCTTCGTCGTCCGCATCCGCCACGCCGATGGCGACGCGACCGTTCGCGTCGAGCCGGCCCGCTCGCGCCTCATCGGCACGTTCCGGTTCGGTGAGGGGGCCGACGGCTTTGTGGAAATCCTGGCGAAGGAGTCGGTCGGCCAGGTGCTGGCGGACGCGGTGATCTTCAGACGAGCGGACTGAGGTGTCCGAGGGCGAGGAGGGCGTAGAAGGTGTACTCGGCGTCGGCGGCATCGTCGAGCCATGCGCCGCGGTAGCCGCCGGCGTCGGCGCGCAGATTCTCGACGAATTGGGTGCAGGATAGAGCAAAGTCGTGCGAGTGGCGGGTGAGGCCGGCGAGGGCGTGGAGGGCCGTGGCGGTCGAGAGCAGGTCGGGGAAGGGCGCCATCGCTGTGGCGAAGAAGCCGCCGTCGGGCGCCGCGCGTGCAAGCAAGAAGTCCACGGCCGCCCGATCTGCCGTGCCCGTCAGGTGCTTGGCCACGGTCACGGCGGCGGCGGTGGCCGGCGTGGTGCTGGCCTTGAGGGCACGTTCGTTGGCGTAGCCGCCATCGTCGCGCTGGAGGGCGAACAGGCAGCGGCGGATTGCCCCCAGATCAACGTCCGCCGCCCCCAGGTCTTCGAGCGCTCCCAGCGCAAGGAAGCAGCCATAGGCCGTGCCGTGCTCGGCGCCGGGCATCGGGCTGTAGCCGCCGTCGGCCGAGCGATGAGCCTCGATACGGGCGATCAACGCGGCTTGCGTGTCAGGCGCCAGGCCCCCTGCGTCGGTTCCGCAGCGGGCCAGGCAGGCGAGGTGGACGAGGTCGAGGCCCTCGCCATCGCCGAACGAGGCGAGGTAGCGTCGCACTGGGTCGGGGTCGGGCGGCTCTCCCAGGGCCACAAGCCCCTCGACGGCGAAGACGGTGTAATAGAGGTCGCTGGATGTGCCGCGGCCTCGGAAGCCGCCATCGAGGGTCTGCTGCGAGCGGAGGAAGGCGGCGACGGCGCGGCGCGAGTCGCCGAACAACTCGGCCGCTCGGCTGGCTGCCTCGATCATGCCTTCTCGGAGGGTCACGTGGCGATCTCGTTGAAAATCTTGCAGATGACGCGGCGCAGCAGGCCCTTCAGGCTGGCGCTGTCGAGGGGGCGGAGGGAGCGCACCGCCTCGTCGCGGTAGGACTCGAGCATCGCGCGCGCGGCCTCCTCAACGCCGAGCGCCTTCAGCACTGCCCGAAGCTCCGGCAGCCGCCGGCTGACCTGCGACGGGACCCGCCAGAGCGCATCCAGCAAGTCTCTGGCCGGCCCGGCGGCGCGCTCGTGGGCGATGGCCAGGAGGATCGACGGCCCGAAGAAGTCGTGCCTTTGGGGCGCCGCCTCGCTGCACAGGTCATCCATGTCGTCGCGAATCTGGTAGGCGATGCCGAGGGCGTTGCTGCACTCGTGGAGCACCTGCCACACGCCGTCGCTGACGCCGGCGTAGAGGGCGCCGAGCTGAAGGGCCACCTCGAAGGCGGGCGCCGTCTTCTGGCGGAAGATAGCGAGCACTTGCTCGGTGGCGAGGGGGCTGGGGCTGCGTGCCCAGGCCAGCTCGTCGCCCTGGCCGAGGCAGAGGCTGCGGTGGCCGGTCGCCGCGGCGGCGAGCATGGCTGCCTTCTGGGCGTCGCTGGCTGCGCACTCGGCGATGAGGCGGTAGCCCTCGCCGAGCAGCAGGTCGCCCACGTTGAGGGCGATGGGGATGCCGTGGGCCTTGTGCAGCGTGTCCTCGCCGTAGCGTTGCGGGTCGTCGTCCTCGATGTCGTCGTGGACGAGTGAGGCTTTGTGGAAGCACTCGACGGCGAGGGCGATCTTGCGGAAGTCGGGCGGCGTGGGGGCCTCGGGCTCGTCGCGGCGGGCCTGGTAGGCGCACAGGGCGAGGAAGGGGCGCCAGCGCTTGCCCGCGCGCCCAAGCCACTCGCGGGCCAGGCGCTCCGTCTGCGTGCGGGCCTCGCCCAAGACGGCGTCGAGCGCGGCCGGCTCGAACCAGGCCTCGACCTCGGCGCGCAACGCATCGAGGTCCAGCCGCCGCGTGCGGTCCGCCCGCGTGAGCTGAAGCGTGTCCCACACCCAATCCAGGTCGGCGCTCGTGTAGGCGCAGCCGTCGTTCAGAAGGGGGATTGCAAGGCCGGGGACGGCTGCGGCCTCGGTATAGGGGAAGATACGCTCGAGGCCGGCGAGGCAGCCGACGCCGATGACCGCCTCGATCTTGCCCTCCTGGATGAGCGACATGACGACCGTGGTGCCTTCGGCGACGAGGACGACGTAGCCGAGGCGCTCGGCCTCAGTCTGGAGCTCGTGGATGACGCACCGGCCGCAGTGGCGGCACAGGAGGCCGAACTCGTCAATCTCGGCCTGGCAGTGTTCCTTGTCGCGCAGGCACTGGGGCAGGAGGAGCAGGCGGCGCTCGAAGGGAATGCCGGCCAGGGCCTCGGCCCAGGCGGCGTTGCTCACGAGCACAGTCACGAAGTCGCGGAACCGCGGCTCGCTCTCGGCCCGCTCGATCACGCGGAGGGCGTGGGCCTTCAGTTCGTCGAGGGGCAGCGGCGGCACGAGGCGCGCCTCGGCCACGTAGCGGCGCGCCGTGGCCAGCAACCGCTCGCGCTCGGCCTTGGTCGCCGGCACGCCGTCGAGCGGCGGCCGCGCCCACGGGGTGGCGACGGCGTCGTGCGTGAGGGTCTCGGGCTTCGCCAATCCGTCAGCTCCTACGCCTCTCAGGAGAGGATGAATGGATGATTGGATGGGTGGATGGGTGTCAGGCATTCATCCATCCATCCATCCATCCACCCATCCATTCATCCCCTCTTGGAAATCTGCTTGCGCACCCGCACGAAGTTCCGCCGCCAGGCCCGCGTCTCGCTGCGGCCGAGCACCTGGATGAGCGCGCGCTTGAACCACGACACGCCGCCGGCACGCTGGTTGTCCCAGTAGAGCTTGGGCACCGACTTGAAGTTGATCTCGTAGCACGCCGTGTAGAGGTCGAGCTGCTCGGGCGTCATCGTCGCCAGGGTGAACGGCTCGCCGGTGCCCGTCCGCACGGGCTCGTGGAAGACGGGGAAGGTGACGCATCGCTTCGCCGCCAGGCGCTTCACGAGGCGCAGCGTGCGCGTCGCGTCGTCGGGCGTCTCCCCCGGCAGGCCCAGAACGAAGCTGAACACGGGGAAGAAGCCGTTGCGGGCCAGGCGGTCGCCGGCGTCGGCCACGGCGTCCTCCCAGTCGTCGGGCGCGATCTGCCCGAGCTTGCCCGGGCTGTGCGCCTTCACGAGGCGGCCGTTGGCGCTCTCGACGCCCAGGTTGAGCCATAGGTAGTCGCTGCGGGCCTCCCAGGTCAGGAGGCGGCGGATTTCCTGGAGCTGCGCATCGTCGTATTGGAGGACGGACGACACGTTGGCGTGGTCAATCTGCATGAGCCTCAGGCCTCGCACGCGACGCATCTCGGCCAGGAGGGCGCGGAGCTTCTCGAAGCTCACCTTATGCCCCGTCGCGCCGTAGCGGAGGAAGTCCTCGCTGCCGCTGACGACGGAGCGCACTCCATTGTCCACATTTGTGGCGAGATCTGCAACGATGGTTTCGGGCGGCAGGTGGCCCATCCGCTGGTAGGCCATCGTGCAGAAGCTGCACCCGTTGCCGCAGCCGCGCGAGAGCTCGACCACGCCGAGCAGCGATGCCCCCGCGATGGGGCGGACCCGCTCGACGCACGGGTCGGCCTCGGCCACGTGCGCGGGCGCCGCCTTGCCATTCACCAGGTCCATCACGAGGTCGGGGCCGGCGTTCTCGAAGTAGCCCTCGAACAGCACGTCAATGCCCTGCGCCTCGTCGGGGTGCTGCACGTATTGCCAGGTGCCGGCCCCGCCGGCGAGGATGCAGAAGGCGTGCTTTGCCTTCGCCGCGCGGAGCTGGGCCATCATCCGAGCCGTCCAATGCCGCGTGTAGAGTTCGCCGCTCCAGAAGGCCGAGGTCGTGGTGTTGCTCATGCCGTGGCCGAGTGGGTCGCTGGAGGTGACCCCGACGACTTTGACCCATGGGCCGAGGAGGCGCGGGAGGGCCTCGGGGGTGGTGACGGCCACGTCGTCGCGGGTGAGCGGCGTGTGGGCGAGGAGGGCGGATTCGACGCGGCGGAGGCCGACGGGCGCCGTCCGCGCACGGCCCTGCGGGTCGGTGGCCACGCTGGGCGCCACGATGTGCCGCATCGCCCACTCGGGCACCTTGGTCGTCTGCATCGTGGCGAACACGCCCTCGAAGAGCACCTTGTAGTCGGCGCTCAGCGTGCGGTCGGCCACGAGGACCACGGCGGGGCGGAGCTGCTTGATGTCGCTCGCCATCGGCTTCTTCTGCCCTCGTAACTCAATGGAAATAAAGGACTTCTGCATGGCTACTGTCGAAGATAGGTCGGACGCTCCGCAGGGTGCGACTCCTCGACTGGCTTAGGCGCCCGGGGGGTGCTCTTGCGCAAGCCTGGCCTTCAGCGCGCGGTAATCGGTCTTCCCGCTGCCCAGGAGGGGGATCGCGTCTAACCGTATAATTCGCCGTATGTTATGGAGCGGGCTCAGGCCGGCCTCGCGGAGGCGGCGGTTCACGGCATCCCTGTCCAGGTCTCGCGTGGTGAAGAGGACGATTTCGGGATTCGTGTCGCTGGACGTGGCCTCGATGGCGACGGTGGGCGGGCCCTCGGTTGCATCGCCGAAGCATTCGACGACAAGGGCCTCGATGGCGGGCAGCGAGATCATCTCCCCTCCCCGCTTGACGAAGCGCTTGAGACGACCCTCGAAGGCCATCACGCCCCGCTCATCTTCGCGGACAATGTCGCCCGTGCGATACCAGGTCTTGCCGGCGACCTCAACGAAGGGGGACGGGGCGTCCTTCCCCAGGTAGCCTCCGAAGACACACGGCCCGCGAACGTGGAGGAGGCCCGTGCCCGGGGCGTCAAGGGGCTGGCCGGTTTCGGGATGGGTGAGGATGCGCTCGAAGGAGGGGAGGAGCCGGCCGATGGTGCCGCGGCGCGGCTCGCGGGGGTCGTTCACCGTGATGATCGGCGAGCACTCGGTGACGCCGTAACCCTCGATGATTACGGCGCTTGGGCAGAGCTGGGCGAAGGCGTCGTAGACGTGCTCTGGGCACTTCTCGGCGCCCACGATGGCAAGGCGGAGCGATGAGAGCATCTCCGGCGTGGCCGCGCGCAGGATGGACCCAAGAAAGGTCGGGGTGCCCACAACCACCGATGCCTGGTATGCCTCGACGAGGTGAGCGAGGGTCGCACCCTCCGTGGGGTTGGCGTGGTGAGCCGTCTGGACGCCGAAGCAGAGGGGAGCGAGCATCACCGTGAGCCCGAAGGCGTGGAAGGGCGGGAGGAAGCCGAGAAGGCAGTCGCCCCGCTCGACTGGGACCAGGTGGAAGACATCGCGCACGTTGGAGAGCACATTGTCGTGGGTGAGGGGGACCGCCTTGGGGAAGGTCTCCGAGCCGCTGGTGAAGAGTATGGCGGCGGTGTCAGAAGTCTTTGCCATGTCAAGACTTCGCCAGCACAGCCGACTGCGGACATAGGCCGAGAGCTTGGTCCAGGGCGGCACGCTCTTGGCTACGTCCTCCAGGAACACGAAGCGGTCGGCAAGGGGCGACAGGTCGTTGTCCTGCGCCTGGAGCCGGCTCACCAGGCCCCTGAGGGTGACGATGTGGCGAACGCCGGCGACCTGGAGGCAGTGGACGAGGTTCCGCGCCCCAAGCGTCCAGTTGAGCATCACCGGCGTCTTGCCAGAAAACACGGTAGCTAAATAAGTTACGTCGGCGGCGACGGAGGCCGGGAGGAGCAGGCCGAGGCGCTCGCCCTCCAGGGCCTCGAGCCTCGGCTTCAGGACGAGGATGCCCAGGACGAGTTGACGAAAGGTCCTCACCCCGCTGAGTTGGTCGGCGATGATGGCCCTGCCGGGCGACTGGCGGGCCTGGCGCAGGAATGCCTCGGCGACCGTGCGCCCCTCGGTCGGGGTGAGCGGCGTGGGGTCCGGCATACCCGCGAACCAGCGCCTCGGGACCGGCTTGATCTCGGTCAATTGCGAGGTCGCCGTCTCGCCGCAAGCGGCCAGCATCACGTCACTTACAGTGTTCAGGGCGTCGGCGTCGCCCTGTGGGAAGCCGAATTCGTCCTCAAGCCACGCCAAGAGGTCCGCCCGGGCGAGGCTGTCCAGGCCCAGGTCACGAGCCAGATGAGCATCGTCCCGCACCTGCGCCGAGCCGCTCAAGGCCGCCAGATGCTCAAGGACGGCCTGACGCGTCGCAGGCGGCACGGCCCGAGCGCCGCCCCGGAACCGGGCGGTCTGTGGCTCAGGGAGGTGGACGGGGCGTGTGCCCCTCCAGAAGCTGTAGGGGACGAAGGTGTTCCGGGGGAGTTCGGCGTTGTAAAACCTCTCCAGATAACGATTTATCTCGTCGCGGTCACCCGTTCGGGGGAAGTCCGCGGGCTCGACGAACTCGATTGTCACCCGGCGTCTGGGCGCGAAGAACAGGCCGCTGAGAAGGAGGCCGGCGATGCCGCTCTTGAGAGTGGCTTTCACGGAGGGGGGCCTGCCCTTCGCCCAACTGAAGCCGCTGCCCCAGAGGCCGCGGGTCCGCAGGAGGACGACCCGTACCTCGGGCGCGGCCCGCAGCAGGGTCTCGACCCCGCTGTTGCCCCTAAGGTCTTCCCGCGCCGAGTGTTGCAGATGCCCGGCCGGGTAGAGGACGAGGTTCTCCCCCTGGCGGACCCGTTCGGCGGCGGCGGAGAGGGTGCGGAGGATCGCCTCCCTCGCTGTCCGGCCGTGGCGGGCGATGGAGGGCATGGGCAGCACTCCCGCCCGGCGCGCCAGGAAGCGGATGAAGAAGCGGTCAATCTCCTCCTGATCGGCGATGGCGTGGGGCCGGAACCTCCTGTGCAGCGTGGCCAGAAGGATGACAGGGTCCATCAGTGCGGGGTGATTGGGGAAGAAGAAGATGCCGCTCGTGCCGCGCGCCGCCACCTCGTCCATGCCCTTGGCGATGATGCGGTATCGGAGCCAGAGCAGGAACCTGACGAGACATCGAAGGAGGAAGTCGAGCATGCGACACCTGCTCACGGGCAGAATCCGGCTTGCGCATTTTCAGTCATTTTTCGACACGGCACTTCACTTTTCGACACGGAAGATTGCCCCTGTTTCCTACCGTTCGGTAGGTTCGGGATGCTCCCCTGTGCCGGGCGACAGAGCCGGGAGAGGGACTGCGTGGGCCTTGGCCGCCTGGTAGTTGGCGTCGAGCGCCGGCTCGAGGAGGCGCAGCACGGCGAGGCGGCGGACCATCTCGGTCCCGTACTCCGCCTCCGCCAGGATGAGTCCCCGGCCGGGCGATTTCTTCTCCCGATAGCTCAGCCACTTCTTCAGCACCTGGTAGCCGCCGATGAAGAAGTCCCACACGCCCCGCGGCACGTTTCGCCAGCAGGCCACGCCGTTGAGGAACACGTCGAGCGTGCGCGGTCCCAAGCGTGCGAGCGCCTCGTCGAGCGAGAGGCCCAGGCCCTTGGCGCCTGCCTCGATGGCGGCCCGCTCCTCGCGCGAGTAGTCCCGTTCCTCCGCCCTCCCCGCCCCCGGCATCGTGACCCCGCCCTTCCACGCGTGGGATTGTGGGTCACTTCTGGTGGCTGGACCCGCGCCCACGCCCATAGGTTTGCGTACCCTCGGCGATCATGAAGGCCCTCTGCCCGGTGGCCTCCTTCCAGTCCCCGACAGCGAACTGATTGAAGCGGAACTTGGAGCCATCCAGGTACTCCTTGACCATATCCACAGCGATCCACCGGCGCCTGAGTCGCTCGCACACTTCGCCGGTCACGTTCGACCCGGCAAGGGGGTCCACGACGAGATCGCCCTCATCAGTGAGCATCTTGATGAAGAACTCAGGAAGCATCGCGGGGTATCTCGCAGGATGGGGCTTCAACCCGGCTTGGCGACATGCCCTCAAGTAGCGGCTGTTGCTTTCGGTGTTGGCGATCTGCAGAAGATTGGGCGGGATCGCGCCCTTGTTGTCGCGGAGGAACTTGCTAGAGATGTCATGACCACTAGGGCGAAGCATGGGCTTGTAGCCGTTCCGGAGAAGCTGCTTCATGCTTTCGCTGTACGGCTGAAGCACCTTGCGATTGCACGCCTTTGGGTGCGGATCCTTGCACAGCCACCACACGCAATCCACAGCGTCCTTCACCCGCTCCCTTCTGACGGTTACCCATTCCGCAGGGGTCGGGAGCTTCGACGGGTTGAACCAGAAGAACTCCTGGGCAAGATGGAATTTGTACCCGGGGATCTTGCACAGCTCGATGAGGAGTTCGTAGTGGTACAGGCTCCTGACCGGTTGTCCTGGCACCCAACTGCCGCCTATATCAATCACAACACTGCCTTTGGGTTTGAGAAGCCTATGGAAGAGGCGCCCGAACTCCAGGAACCACGCGATGTAGTCGCGGGCGTCAACATTGCCGTAATCCTTCTTGCGAAGCAACGCAAAAGGGGGCGAGGTCATGATCAGGTCAACCTGCCCCTCTAGCTCAGGTGCCGACAGGATCTCCCTGGCGTCGCCGAGATATGCCGCACCGAGTTCGGTAGTGTAGTATGGATCTCTGTGTATCAGCATGGCACACCTATCTACACTTCCACTTCGATCCTCTTGATCTCCATGGCGCGCTGGGCCTGCTCGTTGAGGATGTCTGCAATCTTCCAGGGGCTTCCGGCTACGAGCCGCAGATGATCGCCATCCAGAAGGACCACATGCAAGTTCGTGCTGCGCATGACTTCTTGGGCGTACCGTCTCGCCTCCTGTCCGACCCTGCCCGTTGATACGACCATGACCACACTGGACTTGAGCTTCAATGTGAGGCCGACCTCTTTCGCTACATCGTCGAGAGACACGGTGTTGGTGTTCTTGCACTGAATCTGCCAGCGTGAGAACATCAGGCGCGCTCCCTCGAAGACCAGATCGACTTCGGCACCCCCTGTGGCATCACCGCGGAGGCGGGTTGCCACGTACTTCAGATCCACGAGACGCATGAGGTAGAAGGCCAATGCCTCAAGGGCAAGCCCCCTGATATGTCGGTTCCCTGACGAGAGTTCACCGAGAATCTCGCTGAGCGGTTTCCGGAGAAGTGGTCTGATGTCAGGCCGAGTCTGCCTCTCAAGGCACTGAAGGAGAGGTGCCACAAGTTCCCTCTGCATCTTGGCGGTCAGGCTGACGAGGAAGGGCTTGGCGCCCCTGCCGGGGGTTCCGGTTCCCCTCTGCAACACGATGTATCCTAGATCGCGGAGCGGGTACAGCACAGTCTTCGGGAGAGCCTTCTCGTTGAATGTTGCGCCGTAGCTCGTGGCGGCTAGGCGCTCGACCTCGTTGGACGGGTAGGGGCCAGGCCCAGACAGGTTCGCAAGGGTCTTGAGGAACGCCTTCTGATCGACCGGAAGAGCGGAGAGTTGGTCCAACGTCTCAGGTGAGGCCCCAACCAGTGAGAACACCTTAGCCCGGTCGACCTTCCAATCTCCCGAGACCACCACTCCGGCTTTCTCGAGCCAGAGGCGCATCGTGCTCGGGTGCTTGCCGCCTCTGGGGAAGTGAACACCTCGCTCTTCAAGGCACTGGCGGAGTGCCTGTAGCGAGAAGCGTTGCCCACGGGCCTCCATGTCCTGAGCGGCCTGGATAACGATGAGGCCACCCAAGTTGAGCAGGATGTGTCTCGCAAGCCGCTCGTACATCCGCGGCGGGTCAGAGCGCAGGGAAGCAAGCTCCTCACCGAACTGGGTGAGTCGGCCCGAGCGCTCGATCATCCCATACGCGATCATGCCGAGTTTGCAGTTGTTTGCCAGCTTGCGCCTGTTGTAATCGGTCGTGTCGTGGGACTCAAAGTACCTGGTTCGGATTTCATCCTCCAGCGCACGCCAGTCATCCGGGTGAGCCGCTGCGAACTCAAGCACCTGCGCAAGCTCGATCTGACTCGGCGAGAACTCACTTCCGAATGGCAGGTCGCTTCTCAGCATTCCGAGCCCACTCCTATCTCGTGACGTCCAACTGTTGGTGGCTGTCCAGGGACTGTAAGCTACCCACGTGCGCCGCTGCACGAAGCACCAGATGGGCTCTCATCGAGTCGTAGCGTAGCACTAGCGCGAGAACCTGTCAAGCGGCTCCGAGTGTGGGTTCGAGGGGATGTAAGGAGCGCTCCTTAGCAGTGACAGTATACCAGCCGCCCGCCGGGAATCAACCGCAGCATCCGCGAGTCGGCGCTTGCCAATCAAGCCCTCGTCGAGTAGACTGCGGTCGGCCGGTGTTCTCGCGCCGCGTGAGGCGGAGAGGAGGCAGGCATGGGGCAAGCACGAGCGGCGGGGGCCGCTCTCGCCGTCTGGCTGCTATGCAGTTGCGCGCCGCGGCCGAGTCCTGGCGGCAGGGCGCTCTATGAGACCGTGCGGCGCGCATCGGTGTTCGTGCTGGCGAACGGGCGGCACCTGGGGTCAGGGTTCTTTGCGACGCCCGACGGCCTGGTGGTGACCGCCGCCCACATGGTGAAGGGGAAGGGGGGTGTGCTGGAAGTCGTGTCGCCTGTCGCAGGCCGCGTGAAGGCGGAGACGGTGGCGATGGACCCGGGGCACGATGTGGCGCTGCTCCGCGCGGCAACGGGCGGCGGCTCCGTGCCCTGGCTTTCGCTCGGGGCCGCCGTGCCGCCGCCAGGCGCGGCGATCTTCCTGTTCGGCGACCCGGTCTTCCACCATCAGCTCCTGCTCACGGGCCACGTGTCGGTGGCCGAGCCGGGCTACTCGTACAACCCGGGGTGCGGGTGCTACGTCCGGGTGTTCTACGTGGCCGGCACGTCGCCGGAGGGGACGTCGGGCGGGTGCTGGGTGGACGCTCGCGGCCAGGTCGTCGGGGTGCAGAGCGGGTTCCTGAACAGTCCGAAGGCCCCTGCGGGGATAGCGATGGTGTGCCCGCCCGACGCCATCCGAGGGTTGCTTGCGGCGCGGAAATCGGCCGAGGCGCCGACGCTTGGGACGCGCCTCGACGAGTTGTGGACGCAGCCCGAGGGCTTCATCGCGCGCTTCCCCAAGGGCACACAGGGGGTGGTGACGGTTGTGCCGGAGAAGGATGGCCCCGTGGCCAAGGCGGGCATGACCAAGGAGTCGCTCATCACGGCGATTGACGGCCGGCCCGTGGCGTTCCTGTGGGACGTGTTGGATGCCGTGCGCGCGAAGCGGCCGGGCGACGAGGTGGTGCTGGAGGTGCTGGACCCCGGAGCGAAAGCGCCGCGCACGGTGGCGGTGCGCCTGGGGAAGGTCGCGGAGTAGGGCGAGCGCCATCCACCCCGAACTAGATCTCGGACCAGACCCCCGGGATGGGGACGGGGTAGCGGCCCTGGGCGTCCGGCTTGACCGGCGGTTCGCTGTCGGGGGTCAGGCTGTCTATGTTGGGACAGAATTGGAACTTGGAGGCCATCGCCTCGTCCCAGGTGATGATCTTGCCTGAGTGGATGGCTGCGCGGCTCATGATGTCGGCCAGGTTCGAGAGTGCGGCGCGCTTGGCCTCGTTGTGCGGCTTGTCCTTGCGGATGGCGTCGAGCAGGTTGTTCCACTCGGCCTGCCAGGGGGTGAACTGCTCCTTGTCGGCCCGCCAGGCGATGTTGTCGCGGGTCATTCGCTGGTCCTTGTAGAGGATAGCGTTGCCGGCGTGGCCCGGGCCGGAGAACTGCGCGGCGCACTTGGTGCCGTGGACGTAGGTTGCGAACTCGGTGTGGCAGTTGCGGAGGTAGCGGACGACGTGGGTCGCCTTCGTGCCGTCGGAAAACGTCCACTCGGCGGCGAAGGAGTCGAGGTTCTGGCTACAGTCGGTGCTGTTGGCCGCGCGGCCCCCGACGCCGTGGCAGGCGACGGGCCAGGCGTCCTTGAGCCAGCAGATTTCGTCAATCTGGTGGATGTCCATCTCCGCGTAGAGTCCGCCGGAGACCCAGTAGAAGCGGGTGAAGTTGCGGACCTGCCAGAAGAGCTCCTTCTCGCCCTCGGGCTTGCGGCCCATTGGCCCCACGGGTTCCATGCGGTAGCCGCGGATGAGCAGGATGTCGCCGAGCGCGCCGTCGCGGATGCGCTTGATCAGCTCCTGTCGGGCGACGCTGTGGCGGCACATGAGGCCGGCGATGATCTTCACGTTCTTCTTCTCCGCCGCCTCGCCCGCGGCGATCACGCGGCGGCAGCCGGGCGGGTCGGACGCGAACGACTTCTCCATGAAGACGTTGACGCCTTTCTCGACGGCGTATTCGAGCTGGGCGGGGCGGAAGCCGGCGTAGCCGCACAGCGCCGCCACGTCGCCCGGCCTCAGGCAGTCAATCGCCTTCTTGTAGGAGTCGAAGCCCACGAACTGGCGTTCCGCTGGAACCTCCACCTTGTCGGCGAACTTCTGGCTCAGGTGGTTGTGGCAGCCTTTGAGGCGGGTCTCGAAGATGTCGGCCATCGCCCACAGCTTCACCGGGCCGCCCGTCGCCTCGATGGCGTTGGCTGCGGCCCCGCCGCCGCGCCCGCCGCAGCCGATGAGGGCGACGCGAATCGTGTTGTCCTCCCCCGCGTGGACCGGTGGCAGGGCAACGCTCGCGAGGGCAGAGGCGGTGGCCACCTTGCCCCCCGTGGTCAGGAACTCCCGACGCGACGCCCCTTTCTCCTGGCTCATGGCAACAGCTCCTTTCCGCGCGGGCAACGCGCGATGCGCCCATCATGTCAATTCCACGCCCCAGTGCAAGCCCGCTTGACCGGCCACGCCCTTCGTGCTACCCATAGCGCGTTCGGGGGAGCGGGTCTGTTCGGAGTGCGGGCTTCAGCCCGTTGGCATCAGATACGGCCTGAAGGCCGCACTCCAAACGCCGGCCACGGAGGACGAGACATGCAGCGCGTCGGCAACGAAATCCTGTATTGCGAGACCGGCCCCGACAACCCTGTGACCCACTGGGTGAGGCCGGGCGAGACGTTCGAGGTGCAGACGCAGATCAACGCGGGGCCGTGGATTGACAGGTTGCCCCCCGAGGAGCAGGAGGCCTGGCGCAAGAAGCTCCGCGGCGGCAACCCCGCCAGCGGCTGCATCTTCGTCGAGGGCGCCAAGCCCGGCGACATGCTGAGCGTGGAGATCGGCCCCATCGAGGTTGACCCCATCGGTTACACCAAGTTCGGCGGCGGCACTGACGCCACACCACGCGGCCTGGCGTGTGGCCCGTGCGAGAAGCTGGTCGAGATCACGAAGGACGGCATCCGCTGGAGCGATTCGCTCGTGCTCCCGCTTCGCCCGATGCTCGGGTTCGTCGGCGTCGCGCCCGCGCGCGAACGCCACCACAACGGCTGGGCGGGCGTGTGGGGCGGCAACCTCGACGCCCAGGAGGTCACCACCGGCGCGACCCTCCACATCCGCGTCCAGTGCCCCGGCGCACTCCTCCACGTGGGCGACATGCACGCCATCCAGGGCGATGGCGAGATTTGCGGTGCAGGCGGCATCGAGGCGGGGGGCCGCGTCCTGCTCACCTGCCGCGTGACCTCGCCTGCCCCGAAGTCGCTCCGCTTCCCCCGCTTCGAGAACGCCACCCACATCGGCGTCTTCGCCCTCGCCCGCCCTGCTGAGGACTCCTTCCGCATCGCCCTCGCCGAACTCCTCGCCTGGCTCGATGAGTCCTACGGCATCTCCCAGCCCGAGGGGATCATGCTCCTCGCCCAGGTCCTCGAGGCCCGCGCCACCGAATTTGTCAATCCCCAATTCACGTACGTCGCCAAGATCGCTCGACGATTCCTGCCCCATTGAGACCGGGGCGGGTCTTGACACCGGCCGCGCGGGGCAGTAGAATGCGAACAGTGCCCCGAGAGTTTGTCGCCGACTCGCAGACCGCGAGGCGTCATGTATGAAATCGGGCTTACGCCGGAGGCGATTGACGACCTGGAGGCCCTGAGAAGCTTCGACCGGACGCGGGTTCTGCAAGGAATCACCGAGCAGCTCGAGCACGGCGCGTCGGTCGAGACCCGCAATCGCAAGCGGCTGCGCCCCAACGCCCTGGCCGAGTGGGAGCTGCGGATCGGCAAGTTCAGGGTCTTCTACGACGTTGATGAGCGGGCGGCGACCGTGAAGGTCGAGGCGATTGGGACCAAAGAAGGCAGCAAGCTGTTCATCCACGGCGAGGAGTACGAGCTATGACCACCCTTACCATTTCACGACGGCAGCGGGCCGTGAGCGCCCTCCTGCGACGGGCGCGCAAGGGGGGCGTCATCCTGCGTTCCCCCGACGGCCGGGAGTTCGTCCTCGCCGAAATTGACGACTTCGACCGGGAGATCGAACTCACCCGCAAGAACGAACGGCTGATGAAGTTGCTCGACGAACGCGCCAAGCAGACCCGCACCATCCCCCTCGCCGAGGTCGCGGCCCGCGTCGGTTCCCGAGTTCGCAGGCTAGTACTCTGTCAACACAGAGCTGATGGGTAGAGTTTCGTGAGCTTTCTCCTGGCATCCTCGATGGTGAATTGCCAGTTGATCGTGGCGCCCTTGGCGTTTCGCTTCGTCTCCCACG
>VGYV01000068.1 GCA_016872855.1 Planctomycetota bacterium | reverse complement strand
CGCCGTTCGACCACGTGCGGTTGACCCGCGCGTAGCCCTTCACCATCTTGTGCGCAACCGTCTTGCCGTTGACCTTGAGCAGGTGCTTGCGGCACCAGCCGGGGATGCGGAGGAAGAGGTCGAACCGCGATGGCTCCTGGACGCGCACGGTGAGCTTCACGTCGCCATTCCACGGGTAGCTCGTCTCCTGGGTCAGCGTCACGTCGGGCGAGTTGTCCGCCGCTGCATAGGCCGTTGCTGAGCCCGCGATATAGAGGTGGACATAGAAGCCGTCGGGGGCAACTGAGTAGGCGTAGGAGCCGAGGGAGGCGACCAGGCGGGCGACGTTTGGCGGGCAGCAGGCGCAGCCAAACCACCCCTGCCTGTGGTGCTTCCCCTCTGAGGCCAGCGGGTTCTCGTAGAAGAACTTCGTGCCGTCGAGGCTGACGCCCGATAGGATGCCGTTGTAGAGGGCGCGCTCCATCGCGTCGGCGTACTTCGCATCGGCCTCGATCTGGAGCATGCGGTGTGCGAAGAAGACGAGGCCGATGGCGGCACAGGTCTCGGCGTAGGCCGTCTCGTTGGGCAGGTTGTAGTCGGTGGTGAAGCGCTCGCCCCAGCCGGCGGAGCCGACGCTGCCTGTGACGTACATCTTGCGCTCGACGGCGCTGGCCCAGAGGCGGCGGCAGGCGGCGAGGAGCGTTTCGTCGGTGGTCTCGGCCGCGACGTCGGCCATGCCGCTGAGGAGGTACATGGCTCGGACGGCGTGGCCGACGATCTCCTCCTGGTCGCGGACGGGCTTGTGGGCCTGGAGGTATTCGTAGGTGCGTGCCCAGTACTTCTTCGGGTCGTCGCCGCGAGCGAGGGCTTCCTCGTCGTAGTAGTGGGGCTGCTGGCCGCGCTGGTCCACGAAGTACTTGCTCAGCTTCAGGTAGCGGTCGTTGTTCGTAGCGTGGTAGAGTTTGATGAGGGCCAGCTCGATCTCTTCGTGGCCAGGGTAGCCCTTCTTCTTGCCGGGCTCGGGGCCGAAGGTGCGGTCAATGTGGTCGGCGTAGCGGCACAGGGCGTCGAGCAGCACGCGGGAGCCCGTGGCCTGGAAGTGAGCGACGGCGCCCTCGATGAGGTGGCCGGCGCAGTAGAGTTCGTGCTGGTCGCGGAGATTGGTCCAGCGCTTGCCGGGCTCGACGACGGTGAAGTGGACGTTGAGACAGCCGTCGGGCTGCTGGGCGGAGGCCACGAGCGCCGCCGCGTCGTCCACCAGCTTCTGGAGCTCGGCGTCGGGGTGCGTCCCCAGGCTGTAGCTGGCCGCCTCGATCCATTTGGCGATATCCGAGTCCCAGAAAATGTGGGGCGGGTTGTCCTGGCCGGGCTTCCAGTCGAGCTTGAAGGCGTCCAGGCGCCCCGTCTCCTTGCACTGCCTGTACTGGTGTCGGATTCCGACCGTGCGATTCGTCTCCTGCCTCGGCGCCCAGAACGTGTCGGCGATCTTCACATCGCCCAGCGCCAGCGGCCTCAACTTGCGGGTGTTGCTCATCGGGTGACTCAGCCTCCGAAGAACAGGGAAGAAAAGCGTCCACAGATTGCACAGATTACGGGAACCGATTGGGATCAGCAAATGGGGATCAAACCACAATCCGCTTCCACTCGAAGGACTCCCCGCCGAAGTTGAGGAGGAGGCCAACATGGAGGCCGGATGCCTTCAGGTAGTGGATGAGTTGAGATTCCTCCTTGCCGGTCAGCCTGTCGAGTACCTTTGTCTCGACGATAGCCTCGCCGAAGCAGATGAAGTCGGGCGAGCACTCCTTCTCCAGGAGAACATCCTTGTACTGGACCCGGAGGCACTTCTCGCGCTCGAACGGGATGCCGCGCTTGCCCAGCTCGATGGCGAACGCCTCCTGGCACAGCGGCTCTCGGAAGCCGCAACCCAGTTCCTTGTGCACCTCCATCCCAGCCCCGATGATCGCATAGGTCCGCGGGTCACCTTTGGCCCCCCTGGGAGACTTGAGGTCCGGGCAGCCCGCTTGCACCCACTGCGAGAATCCCGCCTTGTGGTGGGCAACGTTCTTCACCAATGGCTTGACGGAATCTGCGATGGCATCCGCGTCTGGGCCGACCACGAGCAGCTCGGCGCGGTCTCGGATAAGCCCAAGCATCAGGCGACTCGCGGCATCCTGAGGCGGGAAGCTGTAGCCAATGGCGACCACCTGACTTGCCGTCTCAATGGCCTGCTGGCAGGCCCGCCAGTTGGCCGCCAGCACGGGCTCGTCGGACACGCCCTTGATCAACGAGGGCAACATGAGAAGGTTGCGGTAGTGCCAGCCATACGAGGGACGCCCGGCTGCGCCAGATTGCGGTGCTGCGGCGCCGGGGTGGAACGCGACGCTTTCGAAGCCCTCGAACAGCCAGGGCTCGCCCTCTTCCCTGCTCCGCAGCATAATCGAGGGCTCGCTGTTCTCGCTCTGTTCCGGCGATTGCCAGTTCACGGAGCCGTGGAGCTTGATGACCTTGCACTTCGACCTGCTGAGCCGTTGGTGGATGGAAGTACCCGCGTCCCCGTCTGCGGGGAACTCGAAGCCGTGCAGGCCAACATACCCGTGCAGCGGGGTCCACAGCTTGCCTGCATCCCACAGCGCGCGCTCCAGCACCAGGTCGTAGTTGAACGTGGCCGAGACATCGGTCCCAAGCTGGACCCGGCTGAAGAACTCGCGCAACACATCCCTCTTCTCCTCGCGCGCCTTCAGGTCCATGAGGCAGACGGGAATGTACTGCCGCGCGACCCCCCTGAGGCATTCCAGCTCCTCTCGGCTCACGCCTGGGACCGGGATGAATGGCTCCTCATCGAACGGCTGGTCGCTCAGGCCCACACCGAGCTTGGGCATGCCCAGCAGGGTTTCCACGAACGTAATGAGCACCTCAACGTTCTCGAGCAGAGCCGCTGACCGCAGCCTCACCTGAGGTGCCAAGCCATCGGGCACACCGCGCAGCGGCTCAAGGGGTGGAATAGCACGGAAGGGTTCCTCCGCGATCTTCTGGAGTTTCCTCACCGTCGCCTCTGCGCTGCTGAACACATACTCCCTCAGAGTGCATTCGGCGTTCAGGCCAGACCGGTCCTGAGGCTTGCAAGGACGGGCCTCGTGGGCTCTCTTCATCCAACTCCACAGTTCGGGCATGAGCGGGCCGTCGGCCACATCCTTCGAGAACCCGGCCCCAAACAGGTAAACGGTTCGCATTCTCTTACCCCTCCAATCTCCTTCCTGGCTTTCTTTCCCTCCCCGAAATCTGTGGAATCTGTGGATGGCTTGTCTTCATGGCTCTCTCTTCACCACCAGCTCCTTCGCCGGCGTGCCGTCGCTCCACTTGCCCATGAATCGCTGCTCGGGGGTGTTGCCGAGGGCAGACTCCTTGTTCCTGCCGTGGAAGGCGAAGTCGGTCAGGGCGTCGAGGAGCTTCCAGTAGGCGTAGTAGTCGAGGGCGTTGCAGCCCTGGCCCATGAGCATCAGGCCGGGGTTCATCGGGGCGCACGGGCTGATGTGATCGGCCACCAGCGGCGGCTCGCCGTGGCGATCGGTCTGCACGACGACGAAGTCCTTGCGGTCCGCGGGAATCTGCGGCGTGCTCTTGAAGATGTCCTTTGCCGTCACATCCCCCACCACGCGGTCCTCGTCGCCGACCACGACAAGGAGGAGCGTGTCGGCGGGGATCTTCTCGTAGCCCGCGGGGGCGAAGAAGACGGGTCGGGCGTCGCTCAGGCCGCGGCCGGGCTGGACGATCATCAGGGCCTTCGGCTTCGGCAGCTTCTCCTTGGCCGCCAGCGCCGCCATGTCCGCCGCAATCGCCCCGCCCGCCGAGTGGCCCACGAAGGCCACCCGCGCCAGGTCGGGCGCCACGTGGCCCGGCTTCTTCAGTTCGGCCAAGGCGTTCCGCACGGCGCCGCTGGCGTTCCGCGTGAACTCCCAGGCTGGCGTGAACACCCCCTCCTGGTAGCGCGGAAAGACCACCACGTTCCCCCGCCGCACAATGTGGTGGAGCCATCCGAGGTAGACCGCCGGCTGGAGCCCCATCCAGCCGTGGGTGAAGACGATGAGGGGCGCCGACTTCGGCGTCGGCTCGGCCGGCTCGAGCACCCAGAACTGGTCTGCCCCCTTCCCATAGACGTTGCTCACCACCTTCGCATGCGCGTAGTCCGACCCGCCCGGCCCGGACCGCGGCTGCCCGGGCGGCCTCGGCGCCTGCCCCGCCAGGGCGGCGGAAACCAGCACGGCGGCGAGCGAACAAACGATGCATCTCATGGCAGACGAGAGAGTACAGGGATGGGCGGGCGGAGTCAAGACGGTGTTACTACTCCGGCCGCAAATCAGTTTGCACCCACCGGCCCCGTGCGCCGGCGCCCAGGGTAGGGAATGTAGCCGCAAGCGTCCCGCTTGCGGTCGTCTTCGACAAGCGAGACGCTTGTCGCTACGCCCCGGAATGCAAACTGATTTGCGGCCGGCGTAGTATGTGTCAGGTGCTGGGGGTGGGGGAGGGCGGCTCGGACCCCTCTCCCTTCCAGGGAGAGGTCGCCCCGTCCGCGAGGCGGGTGAGGGTGGGACTGTGACGAAGGGTTCATCCTCCCCTTGCCCCTCCCTCTGAGAGGAAGGGGGGTCACAACTGGTCAAGGCGAGGAGCGCTCGGCCAAGGAGGCCAAGGTGGCCACATGCGCGCATAGCTGGCGGCCCGTGGGGCGACACAACAAGAAGGCTGCCTGCCTCTACTTCGACGGCCGTGCCATGACGCACAACATCCGCGAGATCGTTGACTACCCATGGGGCGACCGACGCTGCCTGTTCGACAACGCGCCGAGTCCGTAAGCTCGCACCGGCCTTCCTATCACGCGTCACGCGTCACGCATCAGGTTCCCCCTCCTTGATTTCGCCTGCGAAGCGGCGTAGAATGATGCAGCGGCGAGGTCCGTCCTGTCCCGCTCGGAGTCCCGCCTTTAGGCGGAGGGGGCCGGGACGAGGCCGCCTGAAGGCGGGACTCCAAACGAGTTGGCCCCCTTCCGGTTGTGGAGCATGCTCCGATGGCCGAGCAGACCGTGAAATGCCCCCGCTGCGGGCAAATGGTCGCCGTGCCCACGACCGGGGAGAAGGTGCACTGCCCGGGCTGCGGGCAGAAGTTCCGCTTCGATACGCCGAAGACCGTGACGATCACGCCACTGCCCATCGCTCCGCCGCCGGCGGAGGCGAAGGCCGCGCCCTCCCCCTCGCTCGAGACCCAGGATGTCCAGTGCCCCGACTGCGGGGCGGTGGTGCGGGTGCCGGTGTCGGGCGAGCGGGTGTTCTGCGCGTGCGGCCGCAAGTTCCGCCTCGACGTGGCGGAGAGGCCCCCCGAGCTCCCCTTGCCGTCGGACCCCGATGCTCCGCTGCCGGTGCTGCCGTCGCTGCTGTTGGGGCAGGACGTGCGGTGCCCCGACTGCGGGAAGGTGCTGCACGTGTCGGCGATGGCCGACAAGGTGCGCTGCCCTTGCGGGCGGAAGTTCTGGATTGATGCGCTGACGGACCGAAGCGGCGGGGGCGAGCATGCAACGGAGGACGCCCTGGAGGTAGAGGTGCCCGGCAAGGAGGCGCCGACCCCGCCGCCCCAGGCCCCCCCCGCCCCCGCGAGGAAAGAGGTGACGTGCCCCGATTGCGGGATGCCGGTCCAGGTGCCGCTGAGCGGCGAAAAGGTCTACTGCGTCTGCGGCCGCAAGTTCCGCTGCGAGGCCCCCGCCGCCTCGCCCCTCTCCCTCTCAGGGAGAGGGGAGGGAGAGGGTAGGGCTGCGGTTCCACCCTCCCCCTACCCCCTCCCTGGAAGGGAGGGGGGTGGGGCCGCCGAGGCTCCCGCCGAGCCGCCTCTCCCGCGCGGCGCGGCTCAGCAGGAGCTTCGCCCTCCCGAGCCAAGGGAGGCGGCGAAGGTCGAGGCCCTGGGCGACGAGGCGCCGACCCCGCCGCCTGCCCCCGCGACCAAGGAGGTCACTTGCCCGGATTGCGGGATGCCGGTTCAGGTGCCGCTGAGCGGCGAAAAGGTCTATTGCATCTGCGGCCGCAAGTTCCGTTGCGAGGCCCCTGCCGCCTCACCCCTCTCCCTCTCAGGGAGAGGGGAGGGAGAGGGTAGGGCTGCGGTTCCACCCTCCCCCTACCCCCTCCCTGGAAGGGAGGGGGGTCGGGCCGCCGAGGCTCCCGCCGAGCCGCCTCTCCCGCGCGGCGCGGCTCAGCAGGAGCTTCGCCCTCCCGAGCCGAGAGGGAGGGCGGAAGAGGCGCTGGAGGTCCAGGTGCTGGGCGACGAGGCGCCCACGCCGCCGCCCGCTGCCGCGAACCAGGTGAAGTGCCCGCGGTGCGGCAGCATGGTGCGGGTGCCGCTCTCGGGTGAGAAGGTGCGGTGCCCGGGCTGCGGACAGAAGTTCCGCTTCGAGGCCCCCCTCTCCCTTCCAGGGAGAGGGGAGGGAGAGGGTGGGCCTGCGGCCTTACCCTCCCCCTTCCCCCTCCCGGAGAGGGAGGGGGGTGGGGCGACCGCCGGGGTGCCCGGGATCGCGGCGCCGAGCGCCGTGCTGGCCGCGGCCGCCGCGGCGGCCCCGCCGCCCACGGCGACGCCGGCCGCCGCAGAGGAGCTGCGCGGCCTCTGGACCTGGCTGCGCGGGACGATTCACGGGGCCTACGAGGGGGGCCGCGCGGACGACGAGGCGCGCGTGGCCTTCCGCCAGAAGGCCGACCGCGCGGCCCTCCTCGCCACCGTCTTCCTCGGTGTCCCGGGGCCGGCCAGCAGCGAGGGCCACGTCTTCGTCACCTCCGTCCTGCCCGAGATGGCCCTCGACGAGATCCACCACCTGTCGCTCGAGGACTACCGCAAGCTGGACGAATCGCTGGACGATGTGCAGCACCTGCTCGACGCCCGGGTGCCTCAAGCGCCGGCTCCGCCGCCTCCGGCACTCCCTCGGCCCGCCGCGGCCGCGCCGCCCGCGCCGGCCAAGGCGCCCGCTGCCCCGCGCCGGCGGGGCCTCACCACCTTCGAGGCCGCCGCCGCCATCCTCTCTGTCGCCGCGCTCGCCGCCGCCATCGTCTTCTTCCCCGAGATCAAGGACTTCGCCGCACGACTCCAGTCCAGGGGCGACCTAAAGCCCAAGACCTCGCTGTCCCCCGGGACGGAGACGGTGCTTGTCCCCGAGCCGCCGAAGGCGGCCACGCGCACCCGTGTGCGCACGCCGCGGAACAAGACGCCGGATGTGAGCACCGACGTGCCCGTCGTCAAGATTCCCGACTTCGAGCCGCCCACGCCCAAGGTTGAGACCTCGGTGCCGGTGCCACCTGACAAGGAGAAGGAGAAGGGGGAGCCTGAGCCCCCGCTGCCCAAGGACAAGCCGGAGCCGGCCGAGCCGGAGTCCCCCTGGGCCAAGCTCGGCCTGGGAGTCCACCGCCTGTTCAACGGGACGGACCTGAAGGACTGGACTCAGTCGGGCGCGTGGGCGGTGCGCGGCGGCGAGGCCCACGCCCGCGCCCCCGCGGGGCCCGTGGCCATGGCGGTGGCGGGCAACCCCGAGTGGGCCGACTACACGCTGCAGGTTCGCGCCCGCATCGTGCGCGCCGACCGCATGACGCGCGAGGGCGAGTACTTCCTGGTGATTCTGCGCTACCAGGACCCGCAGAACTACATGTGCGTGCGGTTCCCCATCGAGGGCATCTACGAGGTGGGCTACTACCGCGACGGCGCCTTCCACGAGGCCGGCCGCGCCCGCCACGGCCTCGGCTCCCGCTTCAACCAGTGGCACACCATCGAGGTCGGCGTCAGCGGCAACAAGATCTCCGTGGTGATTGACGACAACCGCACCGGCGCCCCGCCGTGGATCGTGCGGGGCCTCGACCGCGGCCCATGCGGCATCGGCGTCACCGGCGGCGAGGCCGCCTTCGAGCAGGTCCGAGTCAAAGTCGAGCGATAGCCCGCGGAACACGCGAAAGAGCGCGAAAGCAAGACCGGATTGAAATCGGCAATCGGCAATCGGCAATCGGCAATCGGAAATCAGGGCTCTCGACGCCCACTGCCACTGCGGGCGGCAGGGCGCCCATTGCCGGCAATGGGCGCCCGCGCCGCCGCAGGACTACGAGGCCATCGCCCCCTCCACCGCGCGGCCGGCGTGGACGCCGCCTGGATGTTCCCCCCCGTCTACGAGGTCTACGACCGCCACGACCCCCACGTCCTCCGCGAGTTCCTGGGCGCCTACGGCCCTGAGAAGCTCCTCTATGGCTCCGACTACCCGTTCGACGACCCGGGCTTCTGCCTGGAGGCCATTCGCGGCCTGGGCCTCCCGCCGGCCGACGAGGCCCTGGTCGTGGCAGGCAACGCCCTTCAGTTGGCGGGCGCAAGCGGCGCTTGACAGCCTTCTGAGATTCCGGTACAAGACCCTCAGCGTTGCCTGTAGGGGAGCCTTGGCCTGGTCGCGCGCAGAGGCGCGCCATCCGCCAGGAGGCGGAGCTTGAGCGGCATTCCCTACGCGCAACTGAGCCTCATGATGTTCCTCCAGCTCGCGATCTGGGCGGCGTGGGCGCCCGGCCTGCCCTCATATCTCAGCGACACGTTTGGGCTCAGCGGGCGGCGAACCCGCGGGGTCTGCGCAAGTCTCTGCTTCGCCTACGTCCTGTCGCCACTGCTCGGGGGCCAGATCGCTGACCGCTGGCTGGCTACGGAACACGCTCTGGCCGCGGCACACCTGGCGGGCGGCGCACTCCTCTTGGCAGCCGCGCACCAGAGGTCGTTCCGAGGTCTCTTCGCACTCTTGCTCCTCCACTCGCTGGTCTACGCACCCACGCTCGCCCTGGCGCCCTCGCTGATGTTCCGCTACCTCACACGCGTCGCGGACCAGGCGGGCGGCATCCGCGTGTGGGGCGCCGTCGGCTGGCTCGTGGCGGGATGGGCGGCCAGCGCCTGGCGCGGCGCGGCAGGGCGAACCGGGAAGGGGTATGCCGGCCCCCTCGTCCTGGCCGGCGGCCTGTCCCTGCTGATGGCGGCCGCCAGCCTGTTCCTGCCACACACCCCACCCCTCGGCAGGGCCGCGGACCCGCTCGCCTGCCGAGCCGCAGTCGCCCTTCTTGCTCACCCGAACGTCCTGATCTTCCTCCTCATCGCGGTGCTCGTCAGCTCGCAAGCCAGACTTCACGAGGTGTCCACGGAGCCCTTCCTCAGGGACATCGGGGTCCGCGACGGACACGTTCCCGGCGTGACGGCCTTGCCCGTGGCGGGGGAGGTCATCGGCCTGGCCGTCCTGTTGCCGTTGCTGCTGCCTGGGGTCGGCCACAAGTGGGCGCTCGCCATCGGCATCCTCGCGTGGCCGGCCTGCTACATCGTCTGTGCCCTACTGGGGCCCAGATGGCTCGTCCTCTCGTCGCTGCCCCTCCGCGGCCTCGGCTGCGCGCTGTTCTTCTTCGCCGGGCAGATATATGTGGACAGCGTGGCGCGGCCCGACATCAAGGCATCGGCCCAGGCCCTCATCACCGTGGCCACGCTCGGCCTCGGCGACTTCCTGGGCACACAGTTCGCGGGCATGCTCATGGACTTCTTCAAGTTCGAGGGAAAGTTCCGCTGGCGCCCGATCTTCCTGGTCCCCTGCATCCTCACCGTGGCCTGTGCAATCGCCTTCCTGGCCCTCTTCAAGGGGTAGGCCGCGGCTGACGGCGACTTGGGAAACGAGAACAGGCCGGGACCGCTCTGCGCGGCCCCGGCCTGTTTCGTTCTCGAGCGTCAGTGGTCGAGCAGCTCGGGATGGTTGCTCATCAACCAGTCCCGGACCTTCTCCCGTAGGGTCCGGGCCGCCTCAAGGAGTTCGTCGGCATCCCGCTGCTGGACCATCCCCATGCGCTCGTAGACAGTCCGGTGGCGCATGCGCCGGCATCGGTCAAAATAGTCCACGTCACCCGCCACATCCTGGGGAAGGGTGAGACGCAATGACTCGATGATGCGCTCGTGATGCTGCTGACCCTTAGGTACTTCGTAGCTGCTCGCATGAAGAGCTGCCTCCGCCAGCGCGCGGACCGCATCGTAAGCATGGGTGAACCTACCGTCAATGCTCATCCCGTCCAGTGCCCCATCGCTCAACTCGCGGTCGGCGATCGCAAGCAGGTTGGCCAGACGGTGGGGTGAGGGGTTGATCTTCCTCAACCAGGAATTAGACACCCACTGTTCTAAGCTCATCACAATCCCCTACAGCAAATGCCATTTTGCCTCTCAGGATGTTCATCACAAAGGGTTCTTTCTTCGCGCATCGTTCGCGCCATTCCTCCTTTGAGTAGACTATCGCGTTCACGGGGCGGCCCAGCTCCTGCTCTGCCTTACGCAAGCCAGGAGCCACGTCACGCAGGGTGACGTTGCCAATGACCATGAGGTCAATATCGCTGTCGGCCCGCTGCTCGTCCCTGGCAGAGGACCCGAAAACAAACGCTACGCTAATCTGTCCCCGCAAGTCAGAAAGCGCCCGAGCAATCCGGGCTTCGCGGGGAATGCCCAGTTTCCGCATCTCGCGCCCCTCCACTAACCCCCTCAGCGCGTCGAGCGTGTGAGGGCACGGGTGCTTCAGAGAGATCAGTGTGCGCTCGACCTTCTCGACAGGGACGTTGCCCCAAGGGATTCTCCCCCTGAGCGCACAGTCAGCAATGGCGCGCGCGGCGCAGTGAGTTAGCCTCATCTCGGGGGGCCCATCCAGAAGCTCGAGCACGAAACTGAGGATGCCAGCGTCACCGGGGAGATATTGTTCGAAGGCGTGCAAGCTGGATGAACGAACTCCGTCGTCCTCCTGAGTGTTTCGTAGAACCATGAAGAGCGTCTCGCGCACGCCCTGATCCGTCCGCACGCAGCTCGCCAGCGAACCAGCGGCCGCAGCGCGCAGTTCTGCTGGCATCGCAGAACGGACAACCGAAAGGAGCGCGTCACGCGCCGATCTGTCCCGTCGCGCCACACCCCGAAGAGACCACGCACAAGCAGCCTTGACCTCAGCCGCAGCGTCGGTCTTCATGCCGTTCAGCAGCGCTGCTGCCACTTCCTCCTCCGATGCGGCATCGGCCAGAGCATGCGCGATGGCTCGGCGCACCTGGGGGTCCCGGTCCCGCCCAAAGGCGGCTAGAAGAGCGGTACTCACTTCCTTCCGCCGCGCGAAGCGACCCAACGCTGCGGCGCAGGTCGAGCGTAAGGTGCCCATCGGATCCCCGGCCAACTGCTCGATGGAGCATCGAAGCCATTGAGGGGTGAACACCCGTGGCATTGCGGCCCACGTAAGATGGACCTTCCGGCCTGCCGCAGAAATCGTGCGCTCTTGCGCTGGAAAAAGCCCCGTCCCTTCCGCCCACACCAGCTCATCTGCAGAGGGGAAGCCGTCCGAATCCGGCAGCAGGCCACTCATGCCAGCGCAAAGACACAATTCCTCGACATCCCGGTCGGCTAGAACCCGCTCTGCGGTGCTGATCAGCCGACGGGCGGTTCTCGTCGCGAAATCCGCCAACCGTGTGCCAAGGAGTTCCGAAAGCAACTGCATCGCATCTATCGCCGTCCCGAGCCATGCCGACCCGCCAAGGGCCACGATTCTCTCCTCGAGGTCCCGCAGGAGCTCGGTGTCGTGCAGCGGAGCCCCATCCGCAAGGCACGCGAGCACAGTCAGCAGACCACGCTGGATGAAGCGTCCGGTCGGGTCAGGGTCATCAAGGATCGCGCGCAGGAGAGTCGGGACGCGCCGACGGTCCAGATGTGAGGAAGCCAGGCGCGCCACCTCCTGCCACCGGGGATGATAGAAGTACGCGCGGAGCGCCTCGATGGGATCCCCTTCACCCAACACCGCACGGGCCGCGAAGTATTCCTGGAAGGCCAAGTGCGAGAAGCTGAAGCGCTCAGGAGCGCGCTCGACGAGTAGGCCAGACCTCTTGTGAAGGCTACCGACCAGGGTATCCGCCTGAGATGCTGCCCTATCCGCGGGGACTGATAGTTCCCTGCGGATGAAGTCGTTCACATGAGTTAGCAGCCACCAGCGGGGCGCCAGGACCAAGTCGCCTCGCTGCATTTCAAGGGCGACCGACTCAAGGATCCAGAGTACTTCGCGGCTCTCGAGGTCGAGCCCACGGTCGAGCGTGGCCCGAACTTCCTGCCGCTTCTTCTCCTCCCACGAGAAGAGAAACGCTTCGGTCACTTTCTCATAGAGATCCCAGCGCCGCTGCGGAAGCGCGGCTCCTGCCTCGTGCAGAAGGGCCAGGATGGTGAGAGTCAGCGGGTTGCCTGCCAGCGCGCGGACTCTCGTGTTCCCAATAATGCCGTCCAGAAGCTGCTCGGTTCTCTCCTCGCAAGGTCCGCACTTCTGGTTCGCGCGGTGCCCATGTCTGAACGGACACCAAGCCGCAACGAACCCCCTCATCGAGTCCTGGCTCAAGGGTTGCACGATGTAGGCGTCGAAGTCACTTCCGAGCGCCGGGGCCTCGAACCCGACAACGCGCGAAGTGATGACGACCCTCACACTACCGTGATCACCCAGGAATGCGCGTATCTTCTCAACCACTAGCGAACGGGCCTCAGCATCGGCAATTTCGTCCAGACCGTCAAGGAGCAGGAGAGAGTCGCCACCATCGGCTTCTCCCCGTAGCCATCGAATGGTCTCGGCCGGGTTTGGAACATCCCCAAGGCCCAACTGGGTGAGCGCTGCGGCGAAGAGGTCCGTCGTGGAGTCGGCGGCCAGTTGCTCCGCCCAATCTGCCAAGCGCAGATAGACAGGCACCAACGGTTCCTGCGGAAAACCGCATTCCTGCTGCCGCCGCCTAGCGTACGCCCTCGCCAGATGGCGCAGCGCGGTAGTCTTGCCAGACCCCGGGTCGCCCAATAGGAATACTCGTCGCGACCGTGTCAGGGCAGCGCCCATGGGCATCGTGGTGGGCCTCCGGCGCACCTCCCTGGGTTCCTGGCGGGGCGCTGAGCAGTCAGTACCCGATGCGTCGTCTCCTTGCCGCTCCCGGACGTTCAGGGGCGCGAAGCCCACATCCATCGGCATGGGGCTACCCGTCACTGCAAGGCCCAGACCTGTGAAGTCCAAGTGCTCATGTTGCCTTGCCACCGCGTCCAGGTAGGCCCACTCCACAACGTGCGGGTCCAGGCCTCGGTCCGGCAACCCCAACGCGTTGGCAAGTCTTGTTGCCGTGCTCAAGCGAACCCATGGCGTCTGCTGCCCCAAAAGCCGCGCGAGGGTGGCCCGCGAAACGCCTGATTCGCGCGCCAAGGCGACCTGTGTCATCCCCTTGGCCGCCATCAACTCCTTGATCTTCTCGACCTTCAACTGCGCTCGCATGCACTCTCCAGTTCGGGCAAAGAGGTTTCGCGTTATCATTAGTATACACGCTCTGTCTTATTTGTCAAGTTATATTCCAAGCTTCCCCGCTACTTGTAAGACACCCGGCATTGCTCCGCTACGTAAGCCTAACATTGACAATGGCTTAGCTACGCTGCACCCTTCCGTACAGGGGGTCTTTTCGATCCGGGAACCCTAGATGTGTGGCGCCCGCCCCTGACACAGGATGCCAAACAAGGGAGGCGCGGTTAGCATTCTATGGGTCTGAGCATTTGGTGATTGATGATGCCGGAAAGCGCGCGGTTGTGACCAGCGACACGCTCAAATCTCGAAGATGCCGGAGCCTTCGACGGGGATGCAGGGCTCGATCTGCGGCTCCCGGCGGGCAGGTTCGTAGTAGCCGCGGAGCATCGCCTCGCGGAGGCGGTCCGTGGCATCGTCGCGGCAGAGGAACATGATGCAGCCGCCGAGGCCAGCGCCGGCGAGCTGCGCGCCCACCACGCCCTCGACGCTCAGCGCGATGTCCACCATCGAGTCCAGCTCGGGCGTCGAGCAGGCATAGCTTCCGGGGGCCATAATCAGCCGCGCCTCGCCTCGCTCGCAGGCGGCGATGAGGCGGTCCAGCTCGGCGTCGGACACGTCAAGGGGAAGGGGCTGGCGGCGGCCGGCGGCGTCGAGCCGGCTCACGCGGTCGCCGTCGTGCGACAGGGTCATCAGGCGGCCGAAGCCCGCCACGTCGCCCCGCTCAAGGAGCTGGGCGCAGTCGCGGCTGCGCAGGCACTCGGCGATGCCGAAGAGGCAGACGCCGCGGACGCGATAGCCGTCGGCCGGCTCGTTGTGGCTGAGGAAGAGGGTCTCCAGCTTCGCGGTGTCCTGGCCCTTGAGCTGGCGGAGCATTTCGGCCCGGCCGATGCGGTCAGGCAGGGCCTTTACGAGGCGCAGGATGTCGGCTTCGGAGCACTCCAGGGTGGCGCAATTCACGTCGCGGAGGTATTCGATGCGGCTCGCCTTGTCGGGCAACAGCTTGCGGAGGAAGAGGCAGCCGGCCTCGTAGGCGGCGATGCACTGGTTGAAGACGTCGCGGGCGTTGGCCGCCTTCTTGGCCTGGATGCCCGAGGCGCACACGACCACGCGGTAGCCCTCGGGGAAGGGCACGATGCTCTCAACCTCGAAGGGGTAGAAGCGGACGTGGGCGATGGCGCCGCGCCGCGAGAGTTTGATAGCAGCGTGGTCACCCGAGCCGCCGCGGGTGCCGACAAACCACTCCCCCTCGCCGCACAGGTTGACGAATTGCTGGGGGTTGACGGCCAGGCCGTTCAGCTCGACGATTGCCTCGGCCGCGGCGACGACCATCGCGGAGGAGGAACTCAGCCCCGCGCCCATCGGGATGTTGCCGCTCGCCATTACGTTCATCCCGCGGATGCGGCGGTTGCGGAACTTCTCCTGAAGGCGAAGCGCGGCGGCCTTGATGTAGTTGGCCCAGTCGCCCGCCGCCTCGCGCACCATGCGCATCACCTTGTCGGAGTTGATCGTCGAGAGCCAGTCCTCCCAGTCGAGGTTGGCCACTTCCTCACCGATGTTGAAGGTGCGGAACTTGAACTGCTGGAAGTCGCGGTTGTGGAGTGCCACGTTGTTGTCGCGGCGCTCCTCGACGGCCATCAGGACCTCCTTGTTGATGGCGACGAGGTTGTTGTGACCGCCGCGGTGGTCCACGTGGCGGCCCATCAGGTTCACACGGCCCGGCGAGCGGATGAGAAGCACGCGGCTGTCGGTGCCGTAGACGCGGGCGAACTCCAGCAGCGTGTCGCGGTAGGCCCTGCGGCGTTCGGCGTGGAGGGCGGGGTCGTTGCCGTAGATTTCGGCGAAGCGCTTCGCCAGACGCGGGTCCTCGCCGTCGAGGATCTTCAGCCATTCCTCGACCGTGCGGCGGGGCCGGGGCGTCGGCTCGCGCAGCTCGATGCCTTTGGCGATGGCCTCCTGCCGCCTAAGGTAGTCCTCGATGTCGAGCAGCTCTTCGGGGTTGTTGAAGGCCAGCACCCAGTTGGGGTCGTCGGCGTCCACCGTGATGAGCTTGTAGCGCAGCGTGCCGTCGGCGTTGCGGGCGTTGGCCAGGGCCGCCACGGCGTCGGTCAGGTACTCCTCCTTCTGCGCGTTGTCGGCGGTGATGTGGCGGAGGGCGTCGTAGAGGGCGCGGGCACGGAAGAGGTAGACCGAGACGTTGACCTTGGAGGTCACTTCCTCGAGCTGGTCGGCCGAGAGCGTGGTGTGCGAGCCATCGGTCTCGGGGATGACGAAGTGCGTGTCGGCGGGGCGGATGAGGGCCCGGAGGGCGGGGAGCGGCGTGTCGGCCTCGGCCTCCAGGCGGGCCAACAGCTCGCCGAACATCAGCCGCGCCTTGTCGGGCCGCGGCTCGGCCTCGCGGAGTATCTGGAGGAGGTAGTCGTTCGTGAGGTCGGGCGATGCCTCTTTCTCGCGGAGCACGCGCTCGAGGGCGCGGGCGCGGGCGATGTCGCGGGCCTCCACCGTGCCGTAGAGCGAGCCGTCGCGGCGGAAGACAATGCGGCCGCTCTCGCCCCAACGCGACTTCGGTGCCACCGTCACCGCCAGGTCGGAGTCGCGCTCCTTGAACTCGCGAATCAGCTTCTTCACCGCCCGCGGGTCAATCACCTTGTCGCCCGCCACCACCAGCACGTCGCCCTGGTAGTACTGGCGTTCGAGCAGATACGCTGCCTGCTTCGCCGCGTTCCCCGTGCCGATGGGGTTGAGCTGGTACACGAAGTCCACGCCGCTCGGATGCTCGCGGAGGACCTCGGCGGCCACCTGCTCGCCGAGGACGCCGACGACGACCACGTGGCGGCGGACGCCGCACTGCTCGTAGACGTCAATCGCGCGGCTGATGGCGGCGCGGCCGGCGACGGGGAAGCAGACCTTATGCTTGTCCCGCGAGCGCATCCGCGTGCCGCGCCCGCCGCAGAGGATGACCGACACGGGGCCTTGCAGGTCGGGGTCTGCGAGCGGCTCGGGGAAGGCCCGAATTGTGTCCAGCGCCGCGGCGAGTTGCGCGAGCGCTGCCCGGTCGGCGTCGCTCGCCGCCGGCTCCGCACGCGGGACGACCCGCTGCTTCTCCCGGTCAATCTCCAGCGCCCCGCGGCGCCACAGCTCGAGCACCCGCTCGTGTATCTCGGGCGAGAACCGCTCGACGAAGTCGAGGATGCGCTGCATCCCGTCCCCCTCAAGGGTCCGCAATCGTGAGGACGCCGGACTTGTGATCGAGGAAGACGTTAAAGCGCGACAGCACGTTCAGTCCCAGAAGGCATGACGCCCCCACCGGCAGCGAGTCCAGGCAAAGGGTTGGGATCTCGTCAAAGGAGAACTCCCCGACCTGAAGACGAGCCAGAACGATGGTGGGCACGTCGGCAGAGCCGCTTGCCGTGGCGATGCGCGCGGTCGGCGCCTGGTCGAGTTCGTAGCCGAGTGCGTCAGCGGCATGGCGGGCTATCGCCAGCATGTACGCGCCAGTGTCGAGCAGCGCAGTGACCTCGCGAGCCCCAAGTGGGCCATAGATGCGGACAGGGAGACGCACCGGAGACCCGGGAGTGACGGACACTTGCATGTGGCGGCCTAGCGCTCGCTACTGCCCGATGACGTGGGGTGAAAGGACGAACCCCCAGCCCGGAGGGACCAGAGGCCCGGCGAAGATAATGTAGACGTCCTTCAGGGACCGGGTTCTCTCGAAGATGCCAGGCTGCGTATCGGCCTCGTCGATGAGCCGCACCTTGTGGGGAAAACCGTTCTTGTCGCGCGCGACGACTTCCAGCGCAAGCCACTTGCCTGCGAAGCGCTTCTCCGCCTGTTTCACCGTCATCACACCGTTTGTCTTGCGCATCTCAAAGCTCCCTCTCCGCGTTCCCTTCTCTCCAAAAGGGATTATAGCTTGGGCCGGAACAGGTGTCAAATCAGGGCCGTGTGATGGAGAGCAGCCGCTTCCTGGGATCGAGCTCCAAATCGCTCACTGCGAGTGAGCCGTGAACCTGGATCGGCACGCGGATGATACGGCCTGGGGTGATGGCGGTTTCCATGCAATCCTCTACTGCGCCATGGACAACCCAGCCGTCAGAACAGAGCCACCTTCCCTTTGGGCACGACGGGGCCTGCGAAGGCGATACAGTTGCCCGCGAATGTGCGGACCTTCTCGTGGAGCTTGCGCTGATCTCGCGCCTTCGCAATGAGGCGCACGGTCCTCGGGAACTGGTTCTTGTCGCGCGACACTACTTCCAGCGCCATCCAGTTCCCCGCATAGCGCTTGCGCGCTTGAGCCACCGTCATCACACCGTCTATCTTGTCCACCCTCAGACTCCTACCTCTCGTTCCTTCCTCTCCGAAGATGATTATAGCGTGGGCCGGGAGGGGTGTCAAACCCCTAGAGATGGCCCTGCGCCGCACTTGACTCGCCCCGTCCCCAGGCACATACTGTGGGCAAGGAGGCTATCATGGACAAGGTTCGCATCGGCATCGTGGGCCTCGGCTGGTGGGCGTGCGAGACGCATATCCCGAACCTACGGAAGCTCCAGGGCGTCCAGGTCGCCGCCCTATGCAGCCGCAACCCCGAGAACATCGAGCGGGGGCGCAAAGCGCTCGGAAGCGGCCCCGAGCCGCTCGTCTTCGACGACTACGAGAAGCTCCTCGCCTCCGACGCAGTGGACGCCGTGGTCATCTGCACGCCGAACCATCTGCACGCGCCGATGACGCTCGCCGCCGTGTGGGCGGGGAAGCACGTGCTCGTCGAGAAGCCGCTGGGCCTCGACCCCGCCGAGTGCCAGGCCATCGTGACCGAAGCGGCGGAGCGAAAGCTCGCCGTCCAGGTCGGCGTAGAGCTACGCTACTCCGATGTCGCGCAGGCGATGCGCCGTCTCATCGCCGACGGCGCCATTGGCGAGCTCGCCATCCTGCGCTGCGACATCTGGCGGCAGTGGGGCGCCCCAGGGAACTGGCGGGCCGACGAGGCACAGTGCGGCGGCCTCTTCCACGAGCTGGGCATCCATTACATTGACCTGCTCAGCTTCCTCGCCGGCAAGCCGCCCCTCTGGGTGTCGGCGGCTGGAGGCGTGAGAGCCGTCTCGCGCGACTACGACTACACCTTCACCACCCTCGGCTACGCGGAGTCCGCCCCTCCGGGGCGGAAACCTGCCGCGTCGGAGACGCGGACTCCACTGGCGGTCGCCGCCTTCGGCATGTGCCTGTTCGCCGCGGGCGCGCGCGAGGAGATCGTCGTCGAGGCCATCGGCACCACAGGCCGCCTCGTGGGCGACGTCATCGGCGGCAGGCTCACCCTCTGGCCAAGAGCGGGCGAGCCCCAAGACCATTCGCCGAAGCGGATGGAGACCAAGGTCTTCGGCTTCCCCGGCTCGCTCGAGAGCCTGGCCTCATTCGTCGAGTGCGTGCGCACGGGCAAGTCGCCCTCCGCCGATGCTGCCGTGGGCGAGGCTCTCTGCCGCGCCTGCCAGGCCGCCCGCCGCTCCGCCGCCAAAGGCGGGGAGAAGATGGCCACAGAGGCACAGAGCACACAGAGAGGACTTGAAAGGGGCAACCAAACATGAAGACATTCGGTTCCCATGTCCGTGCCTGTCCGTGTTCGTCCGTGTTTCTCTTCTTACTCTCTCTGTGCCCTCTGTGCCTCTGTGGCGAATCCTCTTCCCCCAGGAGAACCCCAATGAAAGCCGGCTTCGCCGAACGCGACATCACGCCCGCCGAGGGCATGGAACGCCCCGGCGGCTATGGCAAGGCGTTCCACAAAGGCCCCGCCCACGACCCCTGCAAGGTTCGCGCCGCCGTGTTCGACGACGGGACGACCCGCGTCGCCCTCGTGGGCATTGACGCCCTCGCCGTGCCCCGCAAGCTGGTCCTCGACGTGCGCGAGGCCGTCCAGAAGCAGTGCGGCATCAAGCCCGAGGCCGTGATGATCGGCGCCTCCCACACCCACTCGGGCGGCCCCACCTGCATGGTCCAGCCCGGCGAGTTCGACCATGGCTCCGATCTCGTGAAGAAACTCGCCTACGAAATGTCCTCCTGCGCGGACTACAAGTACCTGGACATCGTGGAAAAGGCACTCATCGAGGCGGTCGTCGAGGCCGACCAGAAGCGGGTCGAGGCCAAGGCCTGCGTCGGCTCGGGCCGCGCCGAGGGCATCGCCTTCAACCGCCGCCAGCGCATGAAGAACGGCCTCGCCTACTCCCACGCCGGCAAGGGCAACCCCGACATCCTCGGCTACGCCGGGCCGACCGACCCCGAGGTCGGCGTCATTGGGGCGTGGGATGCGAAGGGGCAGTTCCTCGGCTGCGTCGTCAACTTCGCCTGCCACGGCACCGCGGGCGTGGCCGGCACCTCCGCCGACTGGATTCACTACCTGGAAAAGACCGTCCGCGGCGTCATGGGCGAGCGGGCCGTCGTCGTCTTCCTCAACGGCGCCTGCGGCGACGTCACTCAGGTGGACAACCTCAGCCCCTACACCGGCGAGTTCGGCGAACGGGCCGGCATCAAGATCGGCCAGACCGTTGGCGCCGAAGCCCTCAAAGTCCTCGCCTCCGCTGCCCCGGGCGACATCGGCCCAACCGCCGCCAAGACCGAAATCCTCCGCATCCCCCGCCGCAAGCCCTCCCCCGCCAAGGTCAAGGCCGCCCTGGAACTCGTCGCCAAAGACCCGAAAGAGGTCGGCCACACGGTCTGGACATTCGCCAAAGAAACCGTCCTCCTCGACGCGCTTCTCCAGAAGGAGCCGGTCGCCGAGGTTGAGGTCCAGGCCATCCAGGTCGGCCCGGCCGTCTTCCTCGCCAACCCCGCCGAGTTCTTCTGCCAACTGGGCCTCGACATCAAGAAGGGCAGCCCGTTCCCGCTCACTTGCCCCGTCGAGCTGGCCAACGGCTGCATCGGCTACGTCCCCACCGAGGATGCCCTCGGCGAGCACGGCGGCGGCTACGAGACGCGCCTGACCGCCTACAGCAACCTCGAGCCCAAAGGCGGCCCCAAGATTGTTGCCGCCTGCATCGCCCTCGCCAAATCGCTCACCCCCGGCCCCCTCCCCGAGCCCCCCCAA
>VGYV01000067.1 GCA_016872855.1 Planctomycetota bacterium | reverse complement strand
GTCGGAGCCCGTGCCACCGATTGCCGCGTTGACTTCGGTGAACTTCACCTTGGGCCAGGACTGCTGAAACCACTTGAGGGTCTTGGGCCGCCAGCCGTTGGCCGCCGTGATGCTGCCGCCGAAGTAAGCGATGGTCACTGCCCCGTCGCCCTTGAGCTTCGCAAACAGGTTGCCCAGCCCCCCGCGCGCGTCGAAGAGCTTCGGAGGCACCAGCTCCGACTCGCCCGCCGCCAGCTCTGACCCCACAGCCATCAGCAACGCCCCAACAAGAGCCAAGAGCCCCCGGCCCATCTTCACGCTCCTTTCCTCGTTGCCGCACTCCGTGCGCGCGGAGAAATCACACGGACAGGCGCGAATGGCGCTGACCCAGGACCGCGGGCCAGCCCGCAGGGCGGCAGAGGGTAGCCACGGGCGTAAGCCCGTGGAAAGGGGGTGGTCCCCTCACCCTCACCCGAGCCCCCGCAGGGGGCGGCAGAAGCCCCCATTCGCGTGCCTCCTGCGGCCTCTGTCGCCCCCTGCGGGGGCTTGGCAGGGGGTAACGCCGTGTCCCACGGGCTTACGCCCGTGGCTACCCTCTGCCGCCCGCCGGGGCGGGCTGGGCCGGCGCCAGTGCCTAGGGTTAGCGCCATTTCGAACAGGCACTGACAAACACGGACGGCCAAGGCTCTCATCTACGGGCGTCCGTGTCTGTCCGGGTAGGTCCGTGTTCAATGGCGATTATAGCCGGTTGACAGCCGTCGCGGCAACTGCTACCTTCCCGTCAGGCGACATCTACTCTCTCAAGGAGGCAGAAACAATGAATGCTTCGCTCGGGCTCGTGACCCTCGCGTGCGTGCTCCTGGCGGCAGGCGTGGTCTCGGCGGTGGAAGAGACGAAGGTCTCCTGCGTCAAGACGCCGCCGCTCGACAGGACGAATGCCTTCTATGTGTCGAATAAGCCGCCGCTGGCGCCCAGCCCACTTGTGAAACTGCCCATCGGGGCCATCACGCCGCGCGGCTGGCTGCGCCAGATGCTGGACCTGGAGGCCGACGGGATGACGGGCCATCTGACCGAGATCAGCCGCTGGTGCAAGGCCGAGGGCAACGCCTGGCTCAGCCCCAAGGGCGAGGGTCACAGCCCCTGGGAGGAACTCCCCTACTGGCTCAAGGGCTTCGGCGACCTCGGCTACGTCCTCCGCAACGAACGCATCACGACCGAGGCCCGGAAGTGGATCGAAGGCATCATCGCCAGCCAACGCGACGACGGCTACTTCGGCCCACGCGCCAACCTCACCAACATCGGCGGCAAGCCCGACGTGTGGCCCAACATGATCGCCCTCAACGCCCTCCAGTCCTTCCACGAGTTCACGGGCGACAAGCGGGTCCTCGACCTGATGACGAAGTACTTCAAATGGGAGCTCAGCGTGCCCGAGGCCGACTTCCTCCTCCCCTTCTGGCAACAGCAGCGGGCGGGGGACAACCTGGAGAGCGTCTATTGGCTCTACAACCGCACGGGCGACGCCGACCTGCTCAAGCTCGCGGAGAAAATCCACCGCCGCATGGCACGCTGGGACAAAGGGATCGCAAGCTACCACTGCGTGAACTTCGCCCAGTGCTTCCGCTCCCCCGCACTCTACTGGATGCAGGCGAAGGACGCGAAGCTCCGCGACGCGGCCTACCGCAACTACGACACGATGATGGGCGAGTTCGGCCAGCAGCCCGGCGGAACCTACGGCGCCGACGAGAACGCCCGAAAGGGCTACACCGACCCCCGCCAGGCGACCGAGACCTGCGGCATGGTGGAATACATGCACAGCTTCCAGATGCTCCTCAAGATCACCGGCGACCCCCTCTGGGCCGACAGATGCGAGGAGATGGCGTTCAACTCCTTCCCCTGCTCGCAGACGCCCGACCAGAAGGGCCTTCACTATCTGACCGCCGCCAATCAGCCCCAGCTCGACACCCGCAACCACGCCCCAGGCATCCAGAACGGCGGGAACATGTTCGGCTACGACCCCCACGGCTACCGCTGCTGCCAGCACAACGTGAGCCACGGTTGGCCCTACTACGCCGAAGAGCTCTGGCTCGCCACGCCCGACAATGGCCTGTGCGCCTCGCTCTACGCCGCCTGCGAAGTCGAGGCCAAGGTGGGCGACGGAGCGACCGTCAGGATCACGGAGGCCACCGACTATCCGTTCTTCGAGACATTCCTCTTCACGCTGTCCATGGCCAGGCCCGCCCGATTCCCCCTCTATTTCAGGGTGCCACGGTGGTGCGCCGGCGCTGAGGTGGTCATCAACGAGAGACCCGTCCAGGTCAAGCCCGAGCCGCCCGCCTTCCTCGTGGTCGAGCGCGAATGGAAAGACGGCGACCAGGTGAAGCTCACCCTCCCAATGCGCTTGAGCGTGCGAGTGTGGGCCAAGCACGGCAATGCCGTCTCGATTGACCGCGGCCCGCTCAGCTACTCGCTGAAGATCGGGGAAGAGTGGAAGCGCTACGGCGGAACCGACAAGTGGCCCGCCTACGCCGTCCTGCCCACCACGCCGTGGAACTACGGCCTCGAGCTTGACCCTGACAATCCAGGGAAGTCCATCTCGGAGGCCGAGGACGACAGGGAGGTCGCGGTGCCGTCCCAGCCCTGGACCCCTCACGCCGCGCCGATCGAACTGAAAGCCAAGGCCCGCAAGATACCTCAGTGGGGCTTTGACCGCCATGGCCTTTGCGCCACGCTCCAGCAAAGCCCAGCATTCACGACCGAGCCAGTCGAGACCGTCACCCTCATCCCCATGGGCTGCGCGCGGCTCCGCATCGCCGTCTTCCCCACCGTGAGCGACAAGCCCGATGCGAACAAGTGGCAGGAACAGCCCCAGCCCGCCTACATCGCATCCGCCTCCCACTGCAACCCCGGCGACACCACCGACGCCCTCTGCGACGGACAGCTCCCCAAGGCGTCCAACGACCGGAGCATCCAGCGGATGACCTGGTGGGACCACAAGGGCACCGCGGAATGGGTCGCCTACAAGTTCCCCAAGCCCCGCACGGTCTCCTGGAGCGACGTCTACTGGTTCGACGACACTGGCGGCGGCGGCTGCCGCGTGCCCGCCTCCTGGAAGCTCCTCTACAAGGAGGGCAACGACTGGAAGGAGGTGAAGCTCGCCGAAGGCTCCTCCTACGGCGTGGCGAAAGACGCCTTCAACAAAGCCGCCTTCGAGCCAATCACCACCACCGAGCTGCGCCTCGAAGTCAAGCTCCAGCCCGACTTCTCCGGTGGCATCCTCGAGTGGCGGGTCGGGGCCGAAGAGAAGAAGTGAGTCTCACGCAGAGGAGCAGAGAGTGCAGAGGATGACCGCTGGCTAGGGTGAGTTTGAGGGGAGACGAGCCATGTTCGTCCCCGAATCATATGTTCCCGGTCCCTTCCCCCCCAGGGAAACTCTGGAACACATGGCAAAGGCCAGCGAAGAGGCAGAAATCTATCTGAGGCAACACGCCGATGTTGGCAAAAAGCTGTCTTCTCTCTGGTTCACATGCTACCACGTGCTCTTCCGTGCCACTCCTTCGGATCTCGACACGCTTGCCAGGTTCGGAGTGGTTCCTTTCTCAGAAGGCATCAATGAGATGGTGTACGGGGTCAACTTTGCCTTGATGGGCATCTACAAGACGGCTCTGGAGAGGCTGCGGAGTTTCCTGGAACTCTATATCGTTGGCGTCTACTTCGCGGACCCAAGCGTCCCCAAGCAAGACGCAAGGGAATGGTTCGCGGGTCACACAGGTACGCCGTTCATGACCAAGATGCGGAAGGCCCTGTTTGTGAGGGAGCACTTCCTGACGGCGGATCGGGAGTTCTCATTCAGTGAGGACCTGGCAACAACCTACAACTACCTATGCGACTATGTGCACACGAGGGGATTCTGGAAGACGCACAGCCGTTTGGGTGCGAACATCCCCTGCTTCTCACCTACCTCTCTCACGGACTTTGTGGAAGCCTTCGGTCGAAGTGCTGAATGCGTTGCCATAGCGCTCGCGCTGCAATTCCCCATTATCCTCCAGCCTGTGCCAGTCTCGGACAAGTTTGGTCTGGACGGTCCTACGTCCGGGTTTCTGGAGGAGGGGGAGGTCCGTCTGCTTGAGGGGCTCATTGCCCAGGACAAACTCCGAGTGTTGCGTGAGATTTCGGCGAATGACCCGGAAGTGCAGGGTACTGTGGAAGCCATCTATGCACTTCCTGACGCCACGCCGGAGCAGGTCGAACAGCAGATGATTGAGATGGACAAGGTAGAGATTGAGGGTTCAGGTCTTCAGCACTGGTTGGAGAACCAGAGGGCTGTGATGAAACTGGTGCCGGAGTCGGAGAAGGAGAAGTTCCTCGCCCGTATTGAGGCGCTGAGCGCTTGGGCCAAGGAGCGTGGGTTCGATGTGCCCCCGCGGTGGCAGCAACCAACGGGCGGATAGTAGCGCCGTTGCTGCCGGGACCAGGTCATAGGAGTCCGGCTTCGTTCCCCGGTCCCCGCCACCACGCAGGCTTGACACCGCCTCGGATTATCGTGTAGTATGATTACATGAGATGAGGAGCCTGCTATGAATCGAACGGTGTCGGTGACAGAGCTCGTGCGGAACTTCTCCGACTACCTGAATCGGGTGACGTATCGGGGGGAGGGTTTCACCCTGGTGCGGGGGAAGAAACCGGTCGCCGAACTGCGCCCAGTGCCCAGGGGGGTGAAGGTGAAGGACCTGGCCGCGGTGCTGAGGTCCCTGCCCCACCTCACGCGCGAAGAGGCCGAGGCATTTGGGCGCGACATCGAGGAGGGCCGCGCGGCGCTGAGGAAGGAAAGGCCAAGGGACCCGTGGGAATCCTGATTGACGCCAGCGTGTTCATAGGCGTCGAGCGCCAGCAACTGGAGGTTGATGCCGCCACCGCGGGGCTGCGCGGCGAGGACGACTGCCTGGTCTCGGTCATCACGGTGAGCGAGCTGCTGCACGGCGTCCACCGCGCCACGGCGCCCCGCGTGCGGGCGCGCCGGGCCGCGTTCGTCGAACGGGTCCTCGAACTCTTCGCGGTCCTGCCTATAGACCTGGCGACGGCCCGGCTCCACGCCCAAGTGTGGGCGGACCTTGAATCGCGGGGCAAGATGATCGGCGTGCACGACCTGTGGCTGGCCGCGGCCTGCATCGCCCACGGCCACACGCTCGCCACCGGCAACGTCGGCGAGTTCTCCCAAGTCCCCGGCCTGCACTTCAAGCTCTGGCCAGCCTGACGCCCGCCCCGGTCCACCCCTTGCGCAAGAGGGCGGTGCGCAGTATCATCAGGCGCGGTTGGCGCGCTCACCTACCTGTCAGGAGGACGAGCCATGGTCGAGACCAATGTGCCTGCGGCGTCGAGGAGGCTGGAGGCCATCGTCAAGGAGAACCTCCAGACCGTGCGCGGCAAGAAGGTGTACCGCGGCTGCCCGGCGGAGTACTCGCCCGCCGTCTGGGCCGTGCGGCAGGCGGTGCAGCAGGGGAAGTTCGGGCCGAAGGACCTGCTCCGCCGCAAGGCCCATTGGCACCCCGACTTCAGCGTTGACCTGGCGGACAACCTCGAACAGCACAACTATAAGTTCGCCATCCACATCTTCAGCAAGCTGTGCCAGCACACGCTGGATGGCCGCCCGGTCATCTGGGTGACGCCCGTGGGGCCGATGGGGCACTACCCCGTCATCGCCGAGCTGTTCAACCGCCTGGGCACCTGCTGCGTGAACCCCAAGCTCATCTTCCCCTTCGCAATGGACGAGTGGGCCAGCCGCGACGGGGGGCCAGTGGATAAGCGCGCATTCCCCTACATGACCGCGTTCAAGGAGGACATGGAGGAGCAGTTCTACGGGAAGATCGCGCCGGCGATGCGGATCCCCGAGGCCAACCGCCATTTCGCCGCGGGCAAGGGGCTTCTCCAGTATGAGGCCGACATGGACAAGCTGCTCGCCCAGGGCGCGGGCGTCATCTTCACGGGCGGGGTGGGGAAGATCGGCCACATCATGTTCTGGGAAAGCACTTTCGGAGCACGGCTGGGCAAGGCCCTCAGCGAGAAGGTGCTCTGGGTCCGCGGCGCGCCCCTCACCTACGGCACGATTGACCAGAACGAAACCACGTCGAGCGGCTCGGCCCCCGTGCCCGCCTTCGCCAACACCATCGGCCTCGGGCTATTCGTCAAGCTCCGCAAGTATGGCGAGCGGAATCCTGGGCGGGTCAACGCCTTCTTCGGGCTGGACAACGATGAGGAGCCGCTGAAGTGGCAGCGCTTCATCGCCCAGTGCATGCTGGCGATGGAGGAGGCCGACCCCAGCTTCGGCGGTAGCTACATCCCCACCATGCCGGGGGCCTACATCATCGTCCGCAGCCACGTCGAGAAGAACTTCTTCGTCGCCTCGAAGTGAGCCGCCCTCCTCCCGAAGGGACCAATGTCCTCGGGAGGGTACGCCGGCGCACGGATTGCACGGGGGCCGTATCGCCGCGCTGCCAAGGGGCGCTTGGGAACTGCGGGAAGAGCAGCGACCGAGAGGATCCCGAGGGGCCCAGGCATCGGCCCCTACCGCATTGGTACACGAAGATCCGGTCCGGGTACGCCCTTGAGCGTGAACCCCGTGGCATCCCTGGGAACAGCGAACAGAAGGTTAATCACTGCCGGTCCGTTCAGAACGTTCACCGTGGCCTTTTGCGGACCGATCTCGACTCGCAGTTTATAGCCTGTTGGTCCTTCCACAAGCAAGTTCGCAGCTATCTCGACGCCGACGGGGCCTTGCCACTCAAGGAACAGGCGCGGCTCCTTGCAGATGAGGTGGTTAGTGAAGGGCTTACCATCATCCCTTCTGCCATGCCCGAACCCGATGAGCAAATGGGACCGCTTGTCTGCATCTTCGACGCGGATCGCCTTCATGTCCAGGGCTGCGGGGGCCTGAACTGTCATCTCTACCCAGAGAAGCCTTGAAGGCGCCTTGGCTCTCACACTGTTGTCTCGCAAGGCCACACTATCGGCGAAGATGGCTCGAAGACCCGGCTCCAGCGGGGCGGCCTGGGTGGGGCCCTTTGGATCACCTGGCACTGGCTCCAGGTGTTTGCGTGCCTCGACCCATCCGAAGACCCAGCCTCCATTCTCCATCTTGACCTGAGGCTTCACCTGGGCCCAGCCGCCCTCAACTTGAAGGACCTCAAGCTCCTTCCCGGTCTCGAAGGTCGCCAGGGTCTTCTCGCCCCCCTTCACGGGGGCGGGGCCGTTGATGACGCGGACCTTGTCGCCCTTCTTGATGGCGGGCTCTTTGGGACCCTCTCCAGCACCTGCGCTGCCCAGGCACACGCAGGCCAGCCACGCGAGAACAAGACAAGACGCCGCCGCGAGCATCCGATTGGACATCGTCTGCCTCCTGTCACACGGGCCGGGGCGAGGACAGATACCCCACGCTCTCGTGGAGTATACCCCCCCCGCGCAAATGTCAAGCCAGTTCCGCTCCAACTCTGCGCGTGTGTGCGGCGGTTGACATGCGGTGCGCGGTGTGCTAGGTTATGGAGTGTAGGGTGTCGCCAAAGGCTGCCGGCCACGGACGGAGCAACCCGACGGGCCACATCGGAAGGAGTCCTCACATGGCGCACGCGGTTCGAGAAGCGCCTGCCGCGGTGCGGAAGCGCAGAACCAAGAGAAGGCATCCTGAGGATGACGGCGCCTTTCGCGATGTGATCGCGCTGGATATACCACCGAATCGCATCATAGCGACGTTCCCCGTGAATGTCCTCATCAAGGACTTGCCGCGGATGGAGCCGACCATCATCTTCGAGCCCGATGACGAGACAGAATGATGGCCCACCCTTGGTACGAGCTGGTTCCTGCGGACTCGCCTCTTGACCAAGGTGACCTCATCCCCGATTGCCCTGTCCTCGCCTGGAAGGCGAGCGCGTCTCGAAGCTACGACTCCATCGAGAGCGCAGAGGGCCTTCAGGGCCTCGCCGATATAGCCGCGGTCGACGCTGTAGTGATGACGCAGACGTGTGACCTGGCCCAGGCGAAGGTTCCCCACGTCATCCTGTGCCCTCACTACACCTTGTACCGCTATCGCGCGTTCTGGGCCGCCGATCAGGAGGCGCACGGGCAACAGGTCACGAGCAGGTCGTGGGCCAGGCAGCTCGACCGGGTCGCTGTGGGAACAGTCTGGAACCTCTCAATGCTGAACAGCGAGGAGGGGAACGGATATCATGCGGACCTGAGGGTTGTGGACTTCCACCGCATTTTCAGCCTTCCCCGTGGCTTCCTCGAGTCCTTGCTGAGCCAACGCGGGGAGCCGCGGCTGCGCCTCCGGCCGCCCTATCGCGAGCACCTATCGCAGGCATTCGCGCGCTTCTTCATGCGCGTGGGCCTGCCCACCGACATCCGCAAGACGTGGTAGCACCCGGGTAAGGGAAGCGTCTACAGGCCGCCGGTGTAGACGACGATGTCAGCGCGGGAGCGGTCGGCGCTACGCAGGCGGCGCGAGTGGGAGGGCTCCAGGCTGATGGTGAGGATGGTCAGCTCGGGGCAGGCGCGGCGAAGGCGCTGGACGAGACCGCCGCCGAAGTCGCTGTGGAACGCGCCGACGAGGTGAATCACCTTCCCCTTCCCCTCCTTCGCTGCCTTGAGGACTGAGGCCGCCATCGTGGCGTCCCACAGCTCCTGCGCTCGAAACATGGCCGGCACGTCGAGCGGCTTGCGCTCGGAGGGCTTCTTTTCCTCGCAGGGCTTCGCGGGCGGTTCGGGCGGCTTGGGGGCCTTCTCGTCGGCCTTCTTCTCCTCGGGCTTCGCCGGGGCGGGCGCGGCGTGGTGGCGCATCTCGCGGCGGAAGCGGCGCCAGTAGGCGCCGCCGACCGGCCAGCCGGGAATGTCGAAGAGCTTGCGTTCGGCCTCTGGCAGCTTGCCGAGGGCGCCGTAGCCCTCCTTGCGGGCCACCTCCGCGTACTTGCGGGGCGCGTTGGCGGCGACCACGCGCGCCTTCGCAGCGCGGGCGGCGTCCACGATCGGCTGATACCACTTCACCCAGGTGCCCTTCCCCGCCCAATCGGCGACACCGGCGCGCTTGACGAACTCCTCCTGGCTGAGCTTGCCGGCCAGGTAGTCATCGGTGACGGGGTGGTCGTCGCGCTCGAGCATCTCCATCGAGACTGCGGTCTTGGGCCAGCGGACGAGGGCGTCCTCCGCAATCGCCAGCTCCACCTGGTGGCCGACGGCGTCGGTGTGGCCCTCGCCGACCACCACAACGTCGGCCAGTCGGACGGCCTCCATCAGGTCATCCCAGGTGAGGGCGAGGCCCGAGTGGCCGTCGAACATCGCCAGCTCGCGCGGCGCCGAGAGCTTGTGCGTCACGGCCTTCTCCCCCGCCGCCGTATCCCGGAAGTGCCCCGCCCAGTATCCCGCCGGCCCGCAGCCCGAAAGAGCCACCAGGTGGGCGAGCGTCGCCAAGCAGGTCCACGAGCGGAGCGTGTCCACCACGGATAGCTTTCCCGCAACAGCGCTGCACTGAGAAGCGCTACAGGCCGTACTTCTTCTTCAGGTACTCGTACCTGGGGTCACCGGGGCGCTTGCGCAAAACAAGAGTCCCAGTGACAGCCTCCACAAGGTCGGGCTCGGTGGGGTTCGCCTTGAGACGCCAGAGAGCGATCTCGATGACGCGCGAGAGCGGCACGTCGTGCTTTGCGGCGTAGCTCTTGGCGAACTGTAGATCGGTGTCGTCGAGAGAAACGGTGATCCTCTTCGCCCTGCGCGCCATGGTTGCTACTTCCCGCTCGGCACGGGCGGCTCGCCGGCGATGATGCGGTCGAGGCGCTTCGAGAGCTCGGGCCAGCCGAGGCCAGTCTCGTCGGTCAGCCAGCCGTTGTAGCCCACGTCGTCGAGGGCCTTGCGGACTTCGGGCCAGTTGACGCTCCCCTGCCCTATCCCCGCCCAGGTGCCGGTCTTGCCGTCCGCGCTGATCTTGTAGTCCTTCGTGTGAATCTTGGCCAGCCGCGGCCCGAAGGTGCGAATCCACACCTCGGGCATGTAGGCCAGCTCGACCTTGTCGCCGCGCAGGATGCCCGCATACTTCACATGGTTGCCCACGTCGAAGTAGGCCTTCACCCACGGGCTGTTGAAGGAGGCGACGACCCAGTTGTACAGCTCGGGCCGCACGCACCAGTTGTTCCACACGTTCTCGAGGGCGATGGCGACCTTGACCTCCTCGGCCACGGGGAGGAGCTTCTGGAGCGACGCGCGGACGTTGTCCACCGACTTGTCGTGGGCCTCGATGTAGGCCTTGAACTTCTCGTTGTCGCCCGCGACGAGCTGGGTGATGTGGCCGTTGGACTGGTCGAACTTGATGTCGAACTCCCACGGTTCGGGGCTGGGCTTGGCTCCGCAGCCGCCGACTGGGGCGAGCACGGCGTCGGCGCCGTAGGCCTGGGCGGCGCGCAGGCCGCCCTCCGAGCCGCCGCGCATGACCGAGTGGATGCGGAGGCCGTGCTTGTCGGCCAGCTCGCGCGCGGCCTTCGCCGCGTCCACGGCCACGGTGTGGGCCTCGATGCCCTCCAGGCCGGTGTCCTTCAGCTTCTTGAAGGTCTCCTCGTTCATCTGGTTGGGACCGAGGATGACGGCCTTGCGGAGCTTGGTCTTGAAGGCCGGCGGCTCGGCGGCGTGGCCCAGTGCGGCGAGTCCAGCGCCCGCGGCGGAAGCCGCGAGGAAACCACGGCGGGTAACGCAGACGTTCATGCGGTGTCTCCTTGTCTCAGCAAAGGGAACCTACTCCCACTCGCCGCCTGCGATGAGTTGCCGCAGGCCCTCTCGATGTAGACCCTAACGCTCCTCGGCATACTGCACCTCCCGGAGGATCGGCTCCCGCAGCCGCGGCTTGATGGAGTCCGCGGGAACCAAGTCCACGCGCCGCCCCAGGGTGTCTTCGAAGAAGAACTTCAAATCCATGTACCGCTCGAATGTCATCTCGTCGAACTCGACGAGGATATCAACGTCGCTGTCAGGGTTCTCCTCGCCGCGCGCGGCGGAGCCGAAGAGGCCGATGCGCTGGACGCCAAAACGCTCGCGTAGCGTGTCCCGTTCGCGCTGAACCAGCTCGGCGAATCGTTCCTTCAGGCTCATGCCGGCTCCTGCCGATCCCGCTGTGCGCTCACTTGTCCCTTCCGCCGGGGTCTTTGCCCGCGTTGATCAGGTCGAAGCGGCGGCTGAACTCGGCCAGCGAGAAGCCGCCGCTCTCGTTCGTGAGCCAGAGGTCCTTGCCGGTCTTCTCGACCGCGGCGCGGACGGCTGGCCAGTTGACGCTGCCCTCGCCAATGTTGGCCCAGTTGCCCCCCTTGCCGTCGGGGTTGAGCTTGAAGTCCTTGGCATGGAGCTTCACGGTGAGCGGCCCCAGCTCGCGGAGCCATTCCTCGGGCGGCGCGTACTTCACGTGGTTGCCGATATCGAAGTACGCGCCAACCCAGGGGCTCTTGAAGGAGGCGACGAACCACTTGAAGATGGCCGGCTTCACCCACATGTTGTTCCACACGTTTTCGAGGGCGATGACGACCTTGGTCTGCTCGGCCACGGGGATGAGCTTCTTGAGGGCCGCAATCGAGTCGTCGGACGACCTGTTGTGGGTCTCGATGTAGCCCTTGTACTTCTCGTTGTCGCCCGCGACGAGCTGGGTGATGTGGCCGGTCTTGTCGTCGAACTTGATGTCGAACTCCCACGGCTGCGGGGCGGCGCCGCCCATGCGGCAGGGGACGAGGAGGATGGCGTCGGCGCCGTAGCCCTGGGCGGCCCTCAGCGCCGTCTCCACGCTCTTGATGTCGCCCTCCACGCTCGCCGGGTTGTTGAAGTTCACCCAGGCCCGCATCACGGAGTGGATGCGCATGCCGAGCTTCTCGGCGACCTCGCGGGCCTTGGCCGCGTCCTCGGGCTTCGTGCTCCAGGCGTCGCACTCGATGCCCTCGAAGCCGGCGTCCTTGAGGGGCTTGAGCGACGCCTCGGTCGGGTGGCCCTGGATGACGGCCTTGTGGAGCCTGGTCTTGAAGGCCGGGGCCTCGGCGGCCCGCCCGGCGGCGCCCAGCCCGGCGCCCGCGGCGGAGACGGCGAGGAACTCGCGGCGATTCAGCCCGAAAGCCATTGTGTGCCCCTTTCTCAAGAGGGTTGTGGACGGCGCCGATCAGCCGGTCCCATCGGTCCTATCCGTCCTATCTGCCCAGCGCAGAGCATGGCGCATCGGGGGCCGGTTGTCAACTGAGGATAGGACTGATGAGCGTGTTGCCCAAACCCCGTTCGCGGGGCACCCCCGTTCGGAGTCCCGCCTTTAGGCGGATTGGAGGGGGGAAGACCGCCTGAAGGCGGGACTCCCAACAAGTTCACCGTTTGGGCAACACGCCCTGATAGGACCGATAGGACCCGGCGGGACCGGGGTGTCACAGCTTCGGGGCTGGGGCCACGGCGGTGCCACCCAGCTCGCGCGCCGTGCGGTAGGCGGCCATGGCCGTGTAGCCCATGCCGATGGCGATGGGCACGACTAGCCCCCACTGGCCGACCGCCAGGCCCGCCGCCGCGAGAACCAGCGCGACGAGCCACGCAGGCGTCATGGCGTAGACCGCCATGGTGAACAACTGGGCGAACGGGAAGCCGGCCCGCAGCAGGGCGCTGACGACCAGGCCCCCCACCGAGCAGATGAGGGCCAGCACGAGGAGCGTGAAGCAGGTGCCCATCACGCCGGGCAACAGGCCCTGCGTGACGAGGCCCATGCGGTAGTCGTGATAGCTCCGCCGCACGGTGCCCGCGACCCAGCGGGCCACCATCGCGGGGGTCAGCTCGCCCCGGCCCGCGAAGTCGAGCATCAGGGGCTCCTTCTCGTAGATCGGCTTGACCAGAGCGTTTGTCGCCGTGACAAGAACTAGGAAGCCCGGCGGGCTCATGTCGGGATGCTCCAGGACGGCTTGATCGAGAGCTTCCCGGACGTTCAGCTCCTTGTCCCTGGCGTCCACCAGCACCATGAGGTCGGGCTTGTGGAGCACAAGGTGGACCTTGCCTGCCTCGAGGGTGAACTTGGCGGCGCCCGCCGAGTCGGTGGTCTCCACGGGCATCTTGCCGCCCTTCTCCTCGATGAGCTTGCGGAGGTCCGTCAGGTTCTTCTCCACGTAGGGCTGAACCGGCGGCCCTGGTGGCGGGCCGCCGCATCCCCCTTGCGGCGCAGCCTGCGGCTGGGTGGTGTCCACCGACACGAATCCCTTCAGGCCGAAGAGGATGATGCGCTTGGGCGAGGGGCATTTGGCCTCCTCCGCCGCCTTCTCCCACGTGGCCACGCCGCCCGTCGTGTCGAGGACGAGGAGCAGGACCCGCTCCTTGGGCCGCCTCGCCCCCTCGGGGCCCGAGGCATCCGCGGGCGCGCCCTCGACGTAGGGCGCCATGACCGCGGGCTGCTTGGCGTCCGAGAGCGCCTTGCCGTCCTGGAAGCGCACCTTCTTCTCAGCGAGTTGTTCCTCCAGATGCTTGGCCAGGCGTGCCTCGAGCTTGGGGGCCTCGCGGCCGAACTCGAGCAGCGCGAGGCCCGTGCCCAGCGCCGTGACCAGCACGCTCACGATGAGGCCGTAGAGCGCCGTGCGGCCAAAGGTCTGGTCGTGCACGCGGAAGTAGTGCTTGAAGCTGACGATGCTCTGCGGAATGCTGACAAGGTGATTCGGGAACGGCTCGGGCATGCCTGCTCCTCGGCGCCGAAGGGGAGTCGGGAACGCTGCGAGCCGCTAGAGTACCACAACCCCCCGTCCCGCGCAAGCGCGCGATGCAGTGATGGCGCGGGGCGGCCGAGCCCGCTCCGCGGGCAGGCAAAGCGGCGACTGCGTCGCCGCACTCCACAACTGCTCGCCTCGCGACTGACGCGGATGTGGAGTGCGGCATCGGCGATGCCGCTTTGCATCCCAGCGGAGCGGCAGAGCAGGGGGGCCTCAGAAGTTCTCGGGCAGCTCGTTGGCCGGGGCATCCTTGCCGGGGCGCTCGCGCTTGGCGGGCTTCTCCCCCTTCTCGCGCTTGCCGCCGGGGTTGATGTGCTGGATGATCAGCTTGTCGGCCTCGGCATGGTAGGCGAGCTGGACGCGGCTGGCCATGGTGAACGTCTGCTCGCCCGCGGCGTCGCCCTCGCCCGACTTGAGGGTGAGGACGACCTGGCCGCCCTGGACCTCGGCCTTGACGAGCGTGCCCTGGGCGATGAGGGCGTTGCCCTTGGCCTCGGGCGCGTGCTTGGCGTTGGGAACGCGGACCAGGCGGACGTGTCGCTGGCCGTTCTTCTCCGCGTACATGACGGCCAGTTGCGCCGGCAGCTCGAAGAGCTTCTCGCCCTCGTTGTCGAGGGCCATCTTCACCTCAAACGTCCCGGCCCCCGGCTTCGGCGTGGCGGAGATGAACACGCCGATGCCGTTCTTGGGCGGCATCAGCTCCTTCCTGCCGCCTGCCACCGCGCTCCCCGCCACAGCCATCGCCACCGCAACGACGCACAGCCATCTGCTCATGTTTGGTTCTTCTCTTACCTGTTCGCCTGGAACGGCGGTCCCGAATGGCGCCAACTCAGCTCGCGGCGCCGGCCCAGCCCGCACCGGCGGGCGGCAGAGGGTGGCCACGGGCGTGAGCCCGTGGAAGAGGGTGCCACCCCTGGCCCAGCCCCCGCAGGGGGCGGCAGAAGCCCGGCTTCGCGCGCACCACGCGGTTTCTGCCGCCCCCTGCGGGGGCTGGACAGGGGGTAACGCCATGTCCCACGGGCTTACGCCCGTGGCTGCCCTCTACCGCCCTACGGGCTGGCCCGCGCCGCCATTCGTGCCTGTCCCTCACGTAGTAGTGCTCCGCGGGGGCGTCTCGTTAGCCCGCATTTCTCACCAGCTTCGCAGTCCCGAAGGGACGCAAGGGTCTAGCCGGCGGCGTAAGCCGCCGGATCGCAGAGAGGAGAACGCCCAGCCCCGACGGGGCGGCACGACAGAGCGCCCCTTCCGCCCCTTCGGGGCTGCGCCCATGGCATCCCCCTTCCGGCGGCTTACGCCGCCGGCCAAACCCTATCGCTCCTGCGGAGCTGGCCCCGCTGGTGAGAAATGCGGGTTAGCGGGCCGGGGCCGCGCCCACGGTGTCGGTGGGGCCGGTGAAGCCCGGGCCGCCGGCCGCCACGTAGCCGTGGCTGGCGCCCGAGGCGTCGGGGCTGACCCAGAAGGCGTAGAGCCGCGCGTCCTTCAGGTGGAAGCGGAGGCGCACGGGCTTGCCCGCCAGGGCCGAAAGGTCGTCCGCGCCCTTCCAGCGAACAGGCTGGCAGGTGGAATCGCGGGCCTCTGTTGTGGGCGGGGGCTCCGCCCCCCGCGAAGAGGAAGAGGGGACGCGGGGCGCGGAGGCCCCGCCCACAGGCCCCACCGAACAGTTGTCGCGGGTGAAGGGGGCGATGGGCGCGCCATCCTCCCCCAGCACTTCGGCCTGGAGTTCGCCCGCGGAGTTGACGAAGAGGTGCTTGCCCTTGAACGTCACGGGGCGGGTCGTCAGCGTCCCGTCGCCGTCCATCGAGGCGAAGCCGTCGCGCCGGAGCGTGGCCAGGCCCGTGGTGCACACGCCCGAGGCGGTGGAGCCTCTGATGCCCGCGCGGGCGCTGAAGTAGAAGTAGAGCCTGTCGCCCACGACCAGGCAGCCGCCGCCGGCCGACTGCACGTTGCCCCAGTTCCAGTCGCCGTATTTCTCGGACACGCCGATGAAGGGGCGGTGGTCGGGGCGGCTCCAGTGGAAGCCGTCGCGGGAGAAGCCGAGGCAGACGTAGTTGGGCTTCGCCCTGTCCTTCGGCTGCCCCGGCCAGATGGTGAAGAGGCCGAGCATCAGGCTCTCGTAGGCCACGGCGTCGAGGTTGTAGAGTTGGGGCTGAATCTTCAGGTCGTCGCGGGGCGGGTCGTTGGTGTCGGCCCCGACCCAGGGCACCGCCTCCTCGGGCTTCCACTCGGCCCCCGCGATGGCGTCGGGGTGCTCCCGATAGAAGCGCGAGCGGGTGAGCATCCCGCTGCGGATGCCGTAGACCCACACCCTTCTAAACGGGTTGTAGAACACCGTCGTGCGGTCGCCGATGGGGGGCGTCTGGGCCACGGGCTTCCCCCAGTGGATGCCGTCGGGCGAGACGGAGACCAGACACGTCCAGCCCTTCCCCTGGGTGCCGCGCACGGCGTTGAAGAACTTGAACCGCTTCTGGGGGTCCTTCTCCTCGAGGTCGAGCCACACGGTCGCTGAGTCGCGGTAGCCCTCCTGGACGACGTTTGTGCCCTCCTTGAAGTCCAGCTTCGGCTTCTCCCAGGCGATGCCGTCCTTCGAGGTGGCGTAGCAGGTTCCGCGCACGTAGCCGCCCATGTACCACATCTTGAACAGCTTGTCGGCGGGGTCGAACCACACGCCATCGCTGAACACCATCGCCGTCGGGTCGCGTTGCGTTGCGGTCTCCCAGGCCGTATCGGGCTTCAGGATGGGATTGGCGGGATGCAGCTCGGCGAGGTGGAACGTCCTCTTGAGGTCCGTCTTCTCAACTAGAAAATCATCCACAAAAAGCTGCCGCCCCACATCAATCGGAATGACGCCTGGTGGCTTGGCCAGATAGGGTGGGGACATCGGCTCATTCGTCAGCTTCTCCGCCCGCGGCGGCCAGGGCGTCGGCAGCACGATCCCATTGTAAAGCCTCTCGCCCGCGCCCACGCCCATTCCTCCTATCCAAGCCAAGGCCGCCACTGTGTACGCGATGATCGCAAGCCTGCTTCGCATAGCAATTCCTCCTGCATCACGAGCCGAGGTCGAGCGGCAGCAGGCTCTCCTCGCGTGCGTCGCCTGTCGCGGCGGCGGAGCCCAGTGCCTCCGCATACTGCTTGAAGATGGCTGCCCTGGTCATCGCCAAGCAGCATATCCCCTAGCCGTCCGGGAGTCAAGGTGGTCCCGCGTGAAGGAGTGCGAAGCGGCACGGCTGGCCAGAAGGAGCAGCCGGCAGGGTGATGGCGGCGCATTCGCCTTCTCGGGTGACGGGCGCGGGGCGGCCGGCAATACCGGCCCGGAGCGGCTTGCCGCGTGTGGAGGGGTGGAGCCGCAGGAGGAGGCGTTGCGGGCCGTCGCCGCGGTATTCACCTGCAATGCTGTCGCGCTGCATGCGGTAGGCGAGGGTGCGGCCACGGAAGGTGAGGGTCTGGCCGAAGCCGGCGGCCCAGAAGGCTTCGGGAACTGTGGGGGCGAGGACGAGGGCGCCATCGAGCCGATGCTCGACGCCCAGGAGGAAGCGCTGGACGATGCGGATGAGGTTGGCGGGGTACTCGCAGTACTTCTCGACGCCGTAGCCGCCCTTGGGGCCGTAGCGCTCGCGCCAGTAGTAGCCGTGCTTCTCACCCTCGGCGCAGACCTTGCGGATGCTGGCGAGGAGGCCGTCGGCGTCGCCCATCCGCGCGCGGGCCTGGCATTCGAGATACCAGACGCGGCCCATCGCCGCGAGGTCCTGGCGGTCGGGGTGGGTGAACTCCCACGGCTCGTAGGCCTCGGGCCGGGTGGCAATGCCGGTGGGCATGCCGCCGTAGTCGAAGCCCTTCTCGTCCCTGAGCTTGGGCCAGAGGATGGCGGTCTGCTCCGGGTTTGCGAGGCCGAGGGCGATGGCGGCCCAGTCGGTGTCGGTCAGCCCGTGGCTCGTGACGGGGCCGCGGGTGGGGTGGATGTATTCGGCGAAGCGGTCCCTCGCCCAGAAGCGCAAACGGAAGTGCGCGGCTATGCGCGCGGCAAGCTCTTCGTAGCGCTTCGCCGCGTCAGGCTTGCTCGCCACACGGTTCAGCTCCGCCACCCGCTGGAAGGCATCGGCAGCGTGGCACTGGGCCACGCCATCGAACTCGACGCGGGTGGGCCTCTCGACGTAGTAACCCGCGCCGCCCACCGCCCCCTCGGCGGTCACGAGCGTGGCGAGGTAGTCGGCGGCAAGGTTGAGCGAGGGCAGTTGTGCGGCCAGCCACTCGCGGTCCTGGGTGAAGCGGAAGAGCACGTCGGCGTTCTGGATGTAGGTCGGCCCCGCGAGCGCGCGGAGCGGATCGCCGGGCACCCAGTGGCGGTAGAGGCCGCCGTTGGGGTCCACAGGCGTGTTGTTGCCGATGCTCTTGCCCGCAAGCCCGGGTAGAATCGCCAGCGGCAACTGGCCGTTGGGCCGCTGAAACGAACGGACGTAGGCCCAGTTGGCCTTGACCACGTCCACCTGCCCAAGCCACAGGAGCGCATCGCTCATCTGGTGGCCGTCCAGCGAGGGGTAGGTGTTCCCGTAGCCGTAGCCCCGCCCATCCGCGCACACCGAGAAGTAGCCGGGGAAGACCTTCGGGTTGACGGCGGCCAGCACGTTCTGGCGCGCCGCCCGTTCGCATGCGCGGGCGATGTCGGCATCCGGGAGTTCGAGCATCCGCTCTGCCGCCTGGCCGGCAACGGCCAACCCGACAAAAGAGGCAACCAACAGGATTGGGACCATGCCCCCAGTATACCGACCCACGCCCCGATTGCAATCGTGTGCCGAAGCGTGGGTGCAGCAACGGATTTGTGCGGCTGGGCACACCTTATTGAACCGAGCCGGTCTGCGGTCGGTTCAATAAGGGTTCCGTCCGCCCGCGCCTTGACCGGCGGCGCCGAGGAGAAACCGAACCCAGGCAGACTGGGCTTGGTTTCTAGTGTGCCCAGCCGCACAAATCCGTTACTGCATCCCCGATGCGTTTGACGAACCGAGGATGCTGGTGTAATATCATGAAAAGGCCCTGCGCAGGGGAGCCGAGCGAGGAGACCCGGCGGGTGGCGCGGAAGTACACGTGGCTCGTGCTTGTCGGGCTGATCGTGGTGGGCATTGTCGCCGTGCGCCTCGCGCTCCGCGGCGGCGGCTCGCTGCCCGTGGGCCAGGAGAGCCCTCAGGCGGTGCTGCGGAAGCTCCAGCGCGCCCTCGCCGAGGGGGACAAGGCGAAGTTCCTCGAGTGCTTCGCCACCCGGAGCGAGCACCACGCGGATGCCATCGCGGCGCTCTTCGACCGCGCTCAGGCCGCCGCGCGGCTCCGCACCGCGCTCCGCGAGGCGTATGGCAAGGACGCTTGGGACGCCTTCGTCTCCTGCCAGGCGAAACGGTCGGAGTTCCTGGCCTTCGTGTGGCCGCGGGAGGAGGAAGTCGCGGCCACGGCGAAGATCGCTGTCAAAGGCAACGAGGCCCAGGCGGAACTCCCCTCGGGCCGCGGGCTCCTGGCCCTCAAGCTCGAAGGGGTGTGGCGGGTCGAGATGTTCCCCCACGGCAGCGGCGTGCGCGAGCGCCGCGAGGCCCTCGCCCGCGCTGCCGCGGCCCTCGACCAGGCCCGCGCCCGCATCGGCCAGGAAGGCGTTACGCCGGAATCTCTCGCGCAAGAGGTGAACAAACCCCTCGGCGGCGAGCCGTAGGTTGGCGGCCGGGCACACAAGGAGACGAACGAGAGGGGGACAAGGGATGCACGGGATCGTGTGGCAAGCCCTGCTGTTCGCAGGCGGCCTTGGGTGGTGCGCCTTGGTCGGGTGGAGGCTCCCGGCGTACCTCGCCGAGCTGAGCCGGACGTTCAAGCGCTACCGGGCGAGCCGGAACCCCCACACCCTGGGCGCGATCAAGGAGACGCACGGGCGGCGGGAGCACCATCGGAAGCAGTGCGCAAAAGAGTTCTGGGGGACCCTTGCCCTCCAGCTCTTCTTCCTCTGGCCCCTCACCCTCCTTGCCCTTGCGGCGATCGGGTGGTTTGTGTACAGCCTTATCTCGATGGTCGCCGGCGGCCTGTGAGCCGGCGCGACAGAACCCGCCGCGCGGACGGAGGGCATGGCCCAAGACACGGCTTTGCCCAAACCCTTCGCCGTCGCGCAGCGCAAGGCTCTTGCGTCGGTGGGGAAGGGGACCCTGCCTAGTCCGCCTGAAGCGACCCTCGGGGCGCCGAAACCCAGTGTGGGGAGGCACCAACCGCCCCCGGCCCCGTGTCTGGCACGCGGTTGTGCACCGTGTCCTCCAGGCATCGAGGTGAAGGGGGAGAAACGTTCGGGGAGCGCCCGCATGGGCCCCGTAACCGCTTGGGCAGCAACGGCTTACGTGAGGGGGCCGATTCACCTTTTCCCCCTTCACCTCGATAGGGGCCTGCGGCGCAAGCAGCGTGCGAGGCACGGGGCTGGGGGCTTGTGCAGCGCTGAGCCTCTGAGGTCGGCCCCGGGCAGGAGATCGCTTCAGGCGGATGAGCCGAAACTGTGGCCGGGGTCTCAGTCCCCGCAACGTCGTGCGTCGTTTCTCCTGCGGACCGTCGGAGGGACACGCGGCTCGCGTCTCCGCCCACCACGCGCAACGGCAGGAGAGCTGCCCCCTCGCTGGACAGGTCCAGGCCCCGTCGTAATCCCATACTCGTTCAAGTATGGAACACTCCCTGGCGCGCCCCCAACTCTCGGCGGGCGGGTCCGCCACTTCGCACAGAGCCACCGCCCCGCCTGGGTGCAGGACAAGCTCCTTCCACACTTCCACGAGTGTGGAATCACTGCAA
>VGYV01000066.1 GCA_016872855.1 Planctomycetota bacterium | reverse complement strand
GCCGCCTTCTCGGTGTCGAAGATATCAATCGGCACGCTTTCGCCCTCTGGCCCTGCAAGGGGCGGTCAGGACGGTCCGCTCGATGCCTCGACCAGCTCGCGGTAGCCCCGGAACGGCCCGATGCCCCGCAGCTTTGCCGTCAGCCCGTTGATCAGCTCGGCCCACTTCGCCCCCTCCGCCGCCGACACCCACGAAAACTGGAGCCGCTCCTCCTCCACCCCCAGGAACAGCAGGAGGTCGCGGAACACCGTCCAGCGCCGCCGCGCGTAGTAGTTCCCCTCCGCGTAGTGGCAATCGCCAGGATGGCACCCGCTCACCAACACCCCATCGGCCCCACGCTCGAACGCCTTCACCACGTACAGCGGGTCCACCCGCCCGCTGCACGGCACCCGGATCACCCGCACGTTCGACGCATACTTCAGCCGGCTGGTCCCTGCCAGATCGGCGCCCGCGTAGGTACACCACGTACAGACGAACGCCACGATCCGAGGCTCGAACTCTTGGTCGCTGATTGCCATTGCCTTGCTGCACCTGACACAGCCGCCCTCGGCTGCGCTCGACACACGGCCCCCTGCCACCGCGGCACAGCCGACGAAAGCTGCGGCACACGGAACCTCCCCGTCCCCGCCGGCGGGACCGGCGTCCGCCGCGTTAGATTCTACGTAACACTTCAGCCGAGTGAGGCGCCCGCCCCCACCGACCTTGTGTCGGTGGGGCGGAGGGTTGGCCACTACGCCGAACCGCCCTCACCCTCCATCCCTCTCTCCCCGTCGGGGAGAGGGGGCAAGGAGGTGTGGGGGGGCACCGCGGGTAGGGGCCAATCCCTCGCCCCACTCGGTGCCGCTCGCTGGCGAGCGGCGCAGCCCCGGTGGGGGCGGCACTTCAGACGGCCGAATTGTTATGATTCTACCTGTTTTGCCCCCCGCGCGCAAGCCGTCTCGCCCAACTTGAACAACCGAAGGTGACGCCGTAATCTGTACAGCAGTCATTCGCTGATGGGGACGATGCCATGCTCGACGCCCCTCTGGCGGCCCGGTGCCTGCTTACAGCGGCGATTGCCCTTCTGGCCGGACCCTCCTGCCTTGGCCAGCCGGGCAAGCCTCCGCCACCCGGTGGCTATCTCGTGGTCGCCGAGCCACTGGGGAAGCCCATCTGTAGCTGCCTAGCCAGCACCTACTCTCACGTCGGCTTCCACGTGGCCCTCGTGGTCCAGAGAGGCAACAAACAAGTCGCCGTGCTCGATGGGAGAGAGGGGCCAGAGTACGACGAGATTCACGAGCCGGTCTTCAGCCCCGACGGCAATCACCTGGCCTACGCGGCACGAAGCGGGAAGAAGTGGGTCGCCATCCTGGACGGGCAGCCAGGGAAGGGGTATGACAGAATCGAGAGATTCGTTTTCAGCGCCGACAGCCAGCATCTGGCCTATGTGGCTGCCAGAGGCGACAATCAGCTCGTGGTTGCGGACGGTCAGGAAGGGCATGAGTATGGGCAGATCTACCGGCCGATTTTCAGCCCCGACGGCAAGCGACTGGCCTACAGCGCCCTGAAAGGCGACACGGCGGTGATCGTGGTGGACGGCCGGGAGGGGCCGGAGTTCAGCAGCATGGGCTGGTTTGGCGGCGCGGGCGCGGTCTTCAGCCCTGACGGGAAGCGGGTCGCCTACGCGGTTGGGAGAGATGATGGCAAGACCATGATCGTGGTGGATGGGCGGGAAATCCCGGCAGGTTGGGGTGGGTGCTGCGGACCGGTGTTCAGCCGCGATGGCCGCCTTGCCTATGCGGCGCAGAAGGGTCACAGGTGGGTCATCCTGCTTGAGGGCCGGGAGATGCCTGCGGATGGCTTCGTCTCCGGGCTGGGCTTCACTCCCGACGGAAGCCGCGTGGCCTATACGGCAGGAGACAGCCGCGGGCGGTTCATCGTGGTCGGCGGCCAGGCGGGGCCGGTCTACCCGTCGGTAGGGTGCATGCTCTTCAGCCCCGATGGGAAGCGGCTGGCCTACGACGTCTGGAAGGGCGGCAAGTATGCCATCGTGACAGACGGCCAGGAGGGGCCGTGGTACGACCACCCCGTCGGAGGTTCATTGGTGTTCAGTGCCGACAGCAAGCGGGTGGCCTACTGTGGCAGGAGGGGAGACGATAGGAAGGTCGCGGTGGTTGACGGACAGGAGGGGCCGGAGTACAGGTCCGTGTACCGGCCGGTGTTCAGCCCCGACGGCAGACACGTGGCCTACAAGGCCGTGAAGGACTGGGCCAAGGCCGTGAACGACCGTGAAGAGCTCGTGGTCCTGGACGGACGGGAGCAGGTGCACTATGAGGGCGTCGGCGAGCCCGTCTTCAGTCCCGACAGCAAGCACCTCGCCTACCGAGCCCAGAAGGGCATGTTCTCGGAGTGCGTCGTGATTGACGGGCAGGAGGGGCCGGAATATGGCTCGATCGTGGACAACGGCCCGACCTTTCGCGATGACGGGACGCTCGAATACCTGAGCCACAAGGACGGGGTCTACTACCGCGTCCGCCACATTCCCCTGCTGCGCCCGCGCGAGGGCAGGCGCTAAATGGTCCCTGTTGCGGAAAGCCAAGACTGCCTGAAGGCAGGACTCCGAACAAGTCGAGAACCCGTTTGGAGTCCTGCCTTTAGGCAGTAGGCAGTTCTTACCCCACAGGCTGTGCCCGTTTCGCTGGAAGAGAGCTTTGCGCAACAGGAACCAGATGGTTCTGGCGTGGTCCGTTTCGGGCACCGCAGGGGGTGGTCTCGTGTCCGCGATGCGGGCCGCAAGAGAGATTCCACACTTGTACAAGTGTGGAATCCTCTTCTCCGCTCTCGTCTTCGGCGGCCAACAGCCCTGTTCTCTCCTCCTGGTCTTCCGGCTGCGGACCTGGGGCGGAGTCCGGGCGGCGGGCCCTGGTGGTGATGATGGTGGAATGCCTACTTGCGGTCGAAGAAGGGGCTCTTGCCGGTGGCGCTGAGTGGGATGCCGAAGGCGATCTGGATGTCGGGCGGGAGGAGGCCGGCCTGGATGGCGGCCTTGCCAAAGGAGAACATGATGCGGTTGTCGGCGTGGTGGGCGGCGGCGACGGCGGCGGCGGAGCCGAGGGCGATGCCGAGGTCGCCCGCATTGTAGGCGCAGCGGCCGCCGGCCTTGGCGCAGGCGTCGCAGTTGTCGTGGCCGCAGAAGCCGCACGAGGGGATGCCAAGTGGGGCGACCCTCGTGCCGATGAGGACGACGAGGGGCGCGGCGTCGCAGCCCGCCGCGTCGCGGGCGAAGAAGCCGGCCTTGGGGTCGGCGGCGGCGACGTCGCGCATCTTCGCCGTTACCCTAGCCTTCTCCCCGCCGCGCACGATGGCGATGTGCAGGTTGTCCAGCCCCCGGGCCTTGGGCGCCGTGCGGGCGGCGAGGCACATGAGATCGGCCACGGCCTCCAATGCGCGGACTTCAGGTGAGTGCTCAGCCATGGGTCTCTCCTCGACCGTGGGTTGCGTGCCGCGTGCCTCGTGCCGCGTGCCCAGAGAAGCCAAGGCCACGAGACCGGTGTCGACTTCTCTTGTTCTTGGCACGCGGGACGCGGGACGGGGGACGTATCACGAGTTCCCCTTCCTCTGAATCTTCGCCCACTCGTCGCGCAATGTCACTGTGCGGTTGAAGACTGGGCGGCCGGGGGCGGAATCGGGGTCGGCGCAGAAGTAGCCCAGGCGCTCGAACTGGCAGCGATAGCCCGGGGGGACGTTCGCCAAGCTTGGCTCGAATTGACAGCCGGTGAGGACCTCGAGCGAAGCGGGGTCCACGAAGTCCTTGAAGTCGGCGCCCTCGGGCAGGGCGCCCATGTCCTCGCGGGTGAAGAGGTGGCTGTAGAGGCGCACCTCGCCGGGGACGGCGTGTGCGGCGGAGGCCCAGTGGATGGTGGCCTTGACTTTGCGTCCGTCGGGCGCGTCGCCCCCGCGCGTGGCGGGGTCGTAGGCGCAGCGCAGCTCGACGACCTCGCCCGAGGCGGGGTCTTTGACGACGCCCGTGCACTTGAGGAAGTAGGCGTAGCGCAGCCGCACCTCGCGGCCGGGGGCAAGGCGGTAGAACTTGGGCGGCGGGTCCTCCATGAAGTCCTCGCGCTCGATGTAAAGGACCCGCGAGAAGGGCACCTTTCGGGCTCCCGCGCTCGGGTCCTCGGGGTTGTTGATGGCGCCAAGCTCTTCGCTCTGGCCCTCGGGGTAGTTCTCGATGACGACGCGGAGTGGGCGGAGGACGGCCATTACGCGGGGAGCCGTCTTGTTGAGGTGTTCGCGGACGCAGTGTTCGAGGAGAGCGACGTCCACGAGGCTTTCGACCTTGTTGATGCCGATGCGGGTGCAGAAGTCGCGGATGGCCTCTGGTGTGTAGCCGCGGCGGCGCAGGCCGGCGAGGGTGGGCAGGCGCGGGTCGTCGAAGCCGCGGACGAGGCCCTCCTGGACGAGCTGGATGAGGAGGCGCTTGCTCATCACCGTGTAGGTGAGGTTGAGGCGTGCGAACTCGATCTGGCGGGGGTGGTAGATGCCGAGGGCATCGAGGAACCAGTCGTAGAGGGGGCGGTGGTTCTCGTAGGCGATGTCGCACAGGGAGTGGGTGATGCCCTCGATGGAGTCCTCGAGGCCGTGCGCCCAGTCGTACATGGGGTAGATGCACCACTTGTCGCCCGTGCGGTGGTGCTCGGCGTGGAGGATGCGGTACATGACGGGGTCGCGGAGGTTGACGTTCGGCGAGGCCATGTCGATCTTGGCGCGGAGGGTGCGGGAGCCGTCGGGGAACTCTCCGGCGCGCATGCGGCGGAAGAGGTCGACGTTCTCCGCCACGGAGCGGTTGCGGTGGGGGCTGTCCTTGCCCGGCTCGGTGAGGGTGCCGCGGTAGGCGGAGACCTCGTCGGGCGAGAGGTCGCAGACGTAGGCCTTGCCCTTATTGATGAGGTCCTCGGCCCAGAGGTACATCTGCTCGAAGTAGTCGCTTGCGAAGCAGAGGCGGTCGCCCCACTCGGCGCCGAGCCACCGCACGTCGGCGATGATCGCGTCCACGAACTCCTGTTCTTCCTTCGTGGGATTCGTGTCGTCGAAGCGGAGGTTGAAGAGGCCGCCGAAGTCGAGGGCGACGCCGTAGTCAATCCAGACGGCCTTGGCGTGGCCGATGTGGAGATAGCCGTTGGGCTCGGGGGGGAAGCGGGTGTGGACGCGGTTGAAGCGCCCTGCGGCGAGGTCCTCCTTGACGGCCTCGCGGATGAAGTCGGAGAGAGCGGCTGGCTCGCTCATGGGTGGTCCAGCCCTGATGGGGTGACGGGTGGCTCGCAGTCGTCTGAGGCGCATTATAGCACATGGGCGGGCGCGTGTCATTCGGGGTCTCGGGGATGGGGGGCGTGCGATGGTTGAATCGTCGAGGGGCTTCCGGTATAATTCGCGGAAGTGCCATTTTCCACGCCGATTGTGGTTTCTCGGCGAGCGCATGGCCACAGGAGAGAATGCATGGCCCGTCAGCGGCGTCGCGTCAGGTTCAAGCCCTTCCGGATGGGGGAGAAGACCCGGAACACCATCCTGGTGGGCTTGTGCGTGCTTCTGGCGGCGAGTATTGGCGGGGGGTTCGAGGGCGCGTGCAGGCGGGGTGACTCCGGTGGCCGCGAGTCGGGCGAGGTGTATGCGACGTTCGACGGGCGCGCCATCCGGTACGGGCCGATTCAGGAGGTCCGCCGCCTGTGCAGCTTGATCTATCGGACGGAGAAGCCGCTGACGGAGGAGGAGGCGGTGCTGTGGCTCACGCAGTACTACGAGGCCCAGCGCGCGGGTATCCGCGTGAGCGACGCCGAGGTGGTGGACGCCATCCGCAACGAGCGCTTCCCGCGGCGCGTGCGGGTCGAGTACGTCGTTGCCGACAACGCTGCGTTCGGCAAGGATGCGACGGTGTCCGACAAGGAGATCGAGGACGCCTATCAGCGGGAGAGGGACAAGCGGTTCAAGAAGGCGGACGGGGCGGTTCAGCCGCTGAGCGAGGTGCGGGAGGAGATCGAGACGGAGCTTCGCGGGGCTAAGGGCGGCCCGCTGGCGAAGGCCGCGCTGGAGGGCCTGAGGGCGGCGGCGGTCAAGCTGACGGGCGGCGCCCTGGAGAACGCGCTGAAGCAGCTCGCGGCGGAGCGGAAGCCGCTGCGGTTCGGCGAGACCAACGCCTTCACGCCGCGCCAGGCTCAGGGCGCGCTCTACGCGATTGTGGATGCCCCGGGCATCGTGGAGCGGGTGTTCCGCGACCGCGTGGGGCAGGTGAGCGAGCCGCTGGCGCTCAGGGACGGCTGGTGTGTGTTCCGGGTGGTTTCGCGCTCGCGCGGCTTCGGGCCCCAGGGGCGGTTCCACCCCGAGGAGGAGGGCTGGGTGCGCCAGGGCTATGGCACGATCAACGTGAAGAGCTACGGCGAGGTGCTCGGGGAGATGGGGGTGACGGGCGCGGACATGGAGATGATCGAGCGGCAGCGGCTGGCCCTGCTCACGCTGCCCCGGCTGGTCGGCAGCGCAATGGCCGACCTGCCGCGGACCACGGTGGAGGCCCGCTACCGGCGCGACAACACGCAGGCGGTGGCCGCCTACATCACGGTGCGGGCCGCCGACTTCGCGCTGGGGATCACCCCCACGGCGGACGAGTTGCGCGACTTCTACGCCCGGCACAAGGACCTGCCGCGCACGGCCACCCGCCCCGGCTACCGCCAGCCCGAGCGCGTGGCCATCGAGTACGTGCTGGGGCGCAAGGACAGGATCGCCGAGAAGCTCAGCGAGGTGGACCTCCAGCGCTACTACGAGCGCCACCGCGCCTTCTTCGGCCCCGCGTTCGCCGCCGCGCGCGAGGACGTGCGCAAGCGCCTGGCCGAGGAAACGCTCACGACGATCATCGGCAAGATCAACCTCCGTGCCGCCGACCGGGCGGCCGCCAAGCAGGCGCCCGACTTCGCCGCCCTCGTGGCCGAGGAGGCCAAGGAATTCCCCGCAGCCTTCGCCGTCGAGACCACCGCGGAGCCCTTCTCCGCCGAGGAGGCGGACAGCAAGGTGCCCGACCTGTCGGGGGCCAAGCTGGGGGAGCTGCTCTTCGGCGAGCGCGGCCAGCTCTACGCCGTCGCCGGCGCCGAGCCGAAGCAGGACGCCCCCGCCCACGCCATCAGCGAGGTGTTCCCCTGCAACAAAGGCCGCTTCTTCTTCCGCGTCCTCAGCCGCCAGCCCAGCCGCGACCTCCCCTACGACAACCTGCCCGACCACCTGGCCAAGCAGCTCACCGACGACGTGAAGAACGACAAGGCGTTCGACAAGGCGAAGAAGACCGCGGCCGACTACCGCGAGAAGGTCTCCCTCGCTGCCCTCCAGCGTCTGGCCGAGCGGCTGGGCACCAAGCTCCTCGAAACCGAGTTCTTGAAGCCGACCGACCCGTTCCCTGGGCTGAACAAGCCGCTGCCCGACCTCTACGCCCAGCTAGCCGGCGGCAAGGTGGGCGACCTCAGCGACGTGGTGGAGGTGGGCGACCGCTTCCTCGCCGCACGCCTCGCCGCGACAGAGGAAGTGAAGGGGAACAAGTTCCAGCTCGTCGCCTGCGCCGCCCAGGGCCTCTCGCCGACCTACGACCCGTCGCTCTACGAGCAGCGCGCCGCCTACGCCGCGGCCCCGCACAGCTTCCTCGACCCGCCCACGCCCATCCCGTTCGAGAAGGTGAAGGACGACATTGCGAAGCTCCTCGCCCGCCGCCAGGCCCTCAAGCTGGCCACGGAGCGCGCCGAGAAGGCTCTCGCCGCGATGCACGAGACGCCTAGGCCCGACCTGGCGGCCGTAGCCACGAAGCACGGCCTGAAGCTCCAGGCCAACGTGGCCGTGGACCTGGCCAAGCCCGAGGCCACGGCCGACATCGGGCGGGCCGCCGGCTTCCGCGACGCTGTCACCGCCCTCAAGCCGGGCGAGGTCAGCCGCATCGTCGCCAGCGCCGACGCCCGCTTCCTCTTCGTCCTCAAGAGCCGCGACGACAAGACCGCCACCATTGACCTCGCCGCCGCGCACTACGAGAGCGCCAAAGTGGACGACAAAGAGGTCCGCCAATACTACGACGACCACCGCGACAGGGCCTACGTGACGGGCGACGAGATCAAAGACGCGCCGTCCTGGGACGCCGCGCCCGCCGCGGCGCAAGGCCGCGTCCAGGCAAAGCTCAAGGAGGACTGGGCCAAGAAGCCCTTCCCCGAGCGCCTCACCGTCCTGCGCGACAGCCTGGTCTTCGAGGCATTCCGCACCGTGCCCTCGGCCGTCCCGCTCCCCGCCGTCCGCGAGATCGAGGTCGGGACGGCGACGGTGGGGCCGTTCCCGCCCGCGAGGCCCGAGGCGTTTCTGGCGGATGAGCCGGCGGTGTTGGCCGCGGTCCGCGCGCTGAAGCCGGGCGAGGTGACGAAGCCAATCGGCCTCACCAAGGGAGAGGGCGCCCTCATCGCGCTCCTCGCCGACCGGCGCCCGGGCGGCCTGGCCCGCGCCCGCGTGGCGATCTTCCACGCCGCCGACTTCCTCAAGGCCGTGCCCGAGCCCGACGCCGCGGCCATCGAGAGCCACTTCAAGGCGAATAGAGCCGCGTTCCGCCTCCCGGCCCAGGTCACGCTGGAATACGTCTTCGCCGACCTGGCCTCGCGGCGGCGGCCAGTCAGCGACGCCGAGTGCATCCGGCACTACGAGCTCCACGCCGACGACCTCTATCGCGGCCATTCCTACGAAGAGAGCGAGCACGGCATCCGGGCCGACCTGAGCAACGAGGCCGCAAAGCGCGAGGCACGCGCCGCCGCAGACCGCGCATTCGAGGGGGCCACGAGGGCCAAGGGCGCCGAGGGCGACCTCGCAGCCCTGGCCAAGCGCTTCAACCTCGCCTACGGCCGCACCCAGCCCTTCGCCGTCGAGGAACCCGCCATCCCCGCCACGCTCGGGCGCATCGTGGACATTGCCGGCGTGCTCGGCGACACGAAGCAGGGCGACCTCGTGCCCCGCGTCGTGGCCTCCAGCGCCGGCTACGCCGTCTGCCGCGTCGTCGCCCGCACCGCGGCGCGCGACGCCGAGCTCATCGAGGTGCGGGACAAGGTGGCCCAGGCGCTGAGGCTCCAGGGCGCGCGCGACGCCGCGCGGAAGGCTGCCGAGGCGTTCCGCACGGCAGCCGCCGCTGCGCCCTTCGACAAGGCAGTCGCACAGGCCGCCGTGGCGCCCAAGGCCGTGGAGACCGAACTCCTCGACGCCCGCTACTTCCTCCTCCCCGGCGAGGGCGCCGTGCCGGCCATCGCGGACGCGATCTTCGCCCTTGACAAGCCCGGCCTCACCCCCGCTGTGGTGCAGCCCGAATCCGGCACCGCCTTTGTCGCCGAGGTCATCGAGCGCAAGCCCGAGGAACTCGTCACCCTCGAAACCGCTGCCGTGGGCGCCCGCGAACCCTTCTGGGCCAGCGAGAGGCCAACGACCGACGACCTGAAGGCGCACTACGAGGCCAACAAGGAGAGCTTCCGCCGCCCCGACGTGGCGAACGTCGAATGCCTCGCCCTCCCCTACGCCGACCTGTCCAAGGCACTCCCAGCCCTCTCCGACGCCGAGCTCCGCAAGGAGTACGACCGCAGCGTCGCCGCGCGCGAGCTCTACTACCGCGACTGGGCCGCCACGGTCCAGCCCGCCTACCTTGGCTTCGACGCCGCTAAGGAGCGCGTGCGGGAGCACCTGTCCCGCATCCGGGGGCGCGCCGAGGCGGCGAAGCTGCTCGGCGAGGCCCTCAAGCAGCTCAAGGCCGAGGGCGCCAAGGCGGACCTCGCGGCCTACGCCGCCAAGCATCCGCCCCTCGCCGTCACCCAGCCCGAATGGCTCGACCGCAAGCGCAATGAGCTGGCGAAAATCGGCCACGCCCCAGACCTCGCCAGGGCCGTCTTCGCAGCCAAGAAGGGCGACCTCGCGGGTCCCGTCCTGGGCATGGATGGCGCCTGCCTCCTCCGGGTCCTCGACCTTACGCTGACCCACATCCCGCCGTTCGACGACATCAAGATGGAGGTGGAGGCGGGCTGGCAGCAGGCGCGGGCCATTGAGCGCATGGTGCATGCAGCGGGCAAGGTGCACGAGGCCCTCGTCGCCGCCACCGCCAAAGCCGCGGACAAGGACAAGGCCGATGCCTTCCGCAAGGCCGCCGAGAGCGCGCCACGCGTCGCCGAAGTCCCGTACCGCATCCCTGTCGCCCTCTCGATGGCGTTCCGCCCCCTCGATGGCTCCGACCCCGAACGAGCCCAGCGCCAGCTCATCCGAGCGGAACTCGTCCCCGCCATCTTCCGCCTGCGAGAAGGCCACATGGCCCCAGTGGTCGAGGACTCAGATCGCACGGAGTGCTACGTGGCGCTCGCCACGCAGTTCATCGCGCCCAAGGAGCCCACCGAGGGCGACCTGTTCGGCACCGAGTACCGCCTCTCCGACATCACCCGCCGCATGGCCTCTTTCTCCTGGCAGCGCTACCTGGAGAACCTCACGGAACGCGAGTGACAGGAGAGAGCCTTCCTCCCTCTCCCTCGGGGAGAGGGCCGGGGTGAGTCTGCCTGGCGCGCGCTTGCTCCCTCTCCCTCGGGGAGAGGGCTGGGGTGAGGGTGCCTGGAGCGCGGCCCTAGCGCACCGTGACCGTTTCCTCGCGGCGCACGTCGAGCCGCTTCCCGCCCCACGGAAGCGTGGGTTCGCCGAAGCCGTGAAAGACGCGGAGCTTCCGAGCCGTTGCCAGGGTGTCGCCCTCCACGGCGCGAAGGGTGAACAGGGCGCCATTCTTGTAGGCCTGGCCGCCCCACGACTTGGCGTAGAATGCCCCAGATCGGGGGGATTCGACCACAAAGCCCCAAGGTGGCAGCAGAGCCTTCCCGCCAAGCCCGGTGTCCACTTCTGCATCAACTGACCCGAAGTTGGCGACAACCGTGGTTGTGTCGGCGCCCTCGCCATAGACTGCGCGGCGCAGCGCCCCGTCGGGCTTCAGGAACTCCAACTGGGTGAGGCGCTGGTGCGCGGTGGCCTCGTTCAGCGGGCCGAGGACTTCCTGCGTGTTCTTGAGGAACACATCCGTCGGGTGCATGCCCTCGGCCCAGCCGCCGTCGCAGCGCGTGAACGCCGAACGGGAGACGGGCGGGGCGCCGCCGGCGTGCGGCTCGAACTTGATCTCCGGCTTGAGCACCAGCCGCCCGGCCAGGATGCGCCGCTGGCCGTCGCAGCCCGGCAGCGACGCCCGCTTCCCCTGGTCCTTCAGGTCGAACAGGCCGATGTAGACGTTCACCGCGTTCGCCCGAAGGGTGGGGGGCACTCGGACGAGCCGCGGGCCGACCTCGACCGTTTGACCCTTCCTCCATTGCGAGGTGGGCGGCTCGGGCAGATGGTCGTCCTGGAACCGAATCTCGGCATCGCTGCCGAAGTGGACGAAGACCCGCCAGTCGGCCGCAACGTCCTCCTCGACTGCCCAGGCGTAGCGGATGCGGAAGGCGCCCTGCTCCGCGGCCTCGATGCCCACGACCCGCGGCCGGGCCGGCACGGCGTCGGCCCCCGGCGCCAATGGCTGCTTCCAGTAGAGGTGGTCGGGCACCGAATGGTAGTGGAGCGGGCGGGCGCACAGGACGTGGTGGGCGACGTATTCGGCCGCCTGGTCCGCCGCGTAGCCGTACTTGCCCCAGGCCACCTGGCAGTCGTGGTAGACCATCTCCCAGAAGGGGATGACCGTCGCGCCCAGGCTCGCGGGGTCGAGGCTGTGGAAGTACTTGCCGCTCACGCCCACGAGGCCCTCGAAGAAGTCGCTGCACGGCAGCGCCCACTCGCGGCCGCACTCGCTGCCGAAGAGGCCGAAGACCCCTCGGGCATACTCGCTGAGCTTGATCTTCCAGGCGATGTCGCCGTTCCGCCCAATCGGGTGCGCGGGGTCGTGGCACTCGCGGGGGCCGACGGCGTAGGTGGTGTCAATGAAGTAGCTCCACGGCCCGAAGAGCTTGTGTGTCTCCGGCAGATTCTGGGGGCGCTGGGCCAGTTCGAGCTGCTTGGGCGCGCAGACCATGTAGGCGCGGCCGCCGAGCCAGCGCCCGCCCTTGATCAGCTCCCCCTTCGGCGTCTTCTCGATGAACGCCGGGTCCCAGCTCTTCGCGTCGCGGTACATGTCCTGGTAGTTGTCGTGCAAGCAGGCCACGTAGCCGAGGGCCTGGATGCGGCGGACCGCGTCGGCGAGTGCGGCGTTGCCGCCGCACTCGGGGTTGGCGGGCAGGTTGTCGGGGTGGCGGCAGTCGTAGCCCCCCTCGGTCCATCCGCCGACGATGAACACGCAACGCTCGATGCCCAGGTCCTTGCGAATGTGCTCGGCGACCTGCGCCGCCTCGTCAAACGTCCATCGCACCTTCACCTCTTCGTCCTTCGTGCTCTCCTCGTTGCGCTTGCGGGCGAGACAGGTCCAGAGCTTCACATTGGCCGCTCCGAGCATCAACTCGGCCTTGGCGTTGCGCTGAATCTTGCTCTTCAGCGTGGCGGCGAGGCCCTTGGCCTCCGCGATGCGGCGATAGCCCGCGGCCACGGTATTCCAGTCGCCCTTGCCCAAGGGCGTGAGCCGCAAGGCCAATGTCTCTGGCGCATGCCCCCCATAGTCCCGCGAATGCCGCAGGCCCAGCGTGGTGATGAGCTGCTGCTTGTACGCCGCATCGCGAGGCTGCACGCTCTGGACCTCGGGGAACACGCACGCGCGGTCCCAGCTCACGACCAGTGCCGAGCCGCTCTTCACGAGGCCGAGCATGTTCATGTGGCACCCCTCGTACTCCGAGGTGCCGAAGACGACGGGCTTGAACGGCTTCCCGCTGTCGGCCCTGATAAGCAGCCCCTCGCGGCAGGGCACCACGATGTAGCCGCCCTCGGCATCGGCCACGGCCAGCGCGTCGCCCAGCACACGCGGGTCGCCGGCGCGGCGGTAGCTGATCTCCAGCGTCCGCCCCCCATCCTCCAGCGCGAACAGCACCTCCGCCCCGTTCTTCTTCCTGAGCCTGAGCAGTTGCGGGTGTGCCTCCGCGTCGCTGAACCCCCCCAAGAGGGCAGGGGAGGCGCCGGGGCTGGCGTCGCCCGCCGTCGGCCAGCGGACGCCGGACGCCTTGTCGAGGAGCGCCCAGCGCCCCGACTCGGCATCAACTTCGACTTGCAGGGACGCGCTCTCCAGCCGCAGCGCTTCGCCTCTGGCGCACATCAGGGTCTCCCCCAGCACGATTGCGAGGATTGAGATGCTTGGCCTCAAGAGTATCTCCTTCACCACACCTCCTCGGCCAGCCTCGGGAACTTTGAGCTCCCGAGGCTGCAAGTATAGCCCCCATCTCCCGCAAGTCAACTACCGGCGTCTGCATGGGGAACGACAGGCCCGCGGCGCGGTGATTCCGAGCGGAGCCGGCTCGCCCCACACGCCCAAGCAAGTCTGGGCGTGGCACCCGCACTTGACGCCCGGCCAATTCCTGGGTATGCTCTCGCCGCAAAGGTGCAACACCCTGCGTTCATCGAGGAGCCATTGCTTCAGAGGAACCAGAATGATGGGCAAGAGCGTTGGATTTGACAATGATCGCTACTTGAGGGAGCAATCCGCGGCCATCCTCGAACGCGTCGCGAAGTTCGGGAACAAGCTCTACCTCGAGTTCGGCGGCAAGCTGCTCTATGACCTCCATGCCGCGCGCGTGCTGCCCGGCTTCGACCCGAACGTGAAGATGCGGCTGCTCCAGAAGCTCCAGGACCAGGCCGACATCCTGCTGTGCATCTACGCGGGCGACATCGAGCGGAAGAAGGTGCGGGCCGACTTCGGCATCACGTACGACGTGGACGCGCTGAAGTTGATTGACGACCTGCGCGACTGGGAGATCGAGGTCGCCGCCGTCGTCATCACCCGCTACGACGGCCAGCCGGCCGCCAAGATTTTCAAGAACAAGCTCGAACGCCGCGGCATCCGCGTCTACACCCACCGCGCCACCAAGGGCTACCCCACCGACGTCGAGACCATCGTGAGCGATGAGGGCTACGGCGCCAACGAGCGGATCGAGGCCGCCAAGCCCCTCGTCGTCGTCACAGGCCCCGGGCCAGGCTCCGGCAAGCTCGCCACATGCCTCTCCCAGCTCTACCACGACCACAAGGCCGGCGTCCACTCCGGCTACGCCAAGTTCGAGACCTTTCCCATCTGGAACCTCCCCCTCAAGCACCCGGTCAACGTGGCCTACGAGGCGGCGACAGCCGACATCCGCGACTTCAACCTCCTCGACCCGTTCCACCTCGACGCCTATGGCGTCAAGGCGGTCAACTACAACCGCGACGTCGAGGTCTTCCCCGTCATCAAACGCATCCTGGCCCGCATCATGGGCGAGGAGGCGGTCTATAAGTCCCCCAGCGACATGGGCGTGAACCGCGCCGGCTTCGCCATCGTGGACGACGCGGCGGTGCGCGCCGCGGCCACCCAGGAGATCATCCGCCGCTTCTTCCGCTACGCCTGCGAATACGCCATGGGCCTCACCGACCGCGAGACCGTGCAGCGGGTCGAGCTACTGATGGAGGAGATGAACGTCGAGCCGTCCAGCCGCCGCGTCGTCGGCCCAGCCCGTCAGGCCGCCGACGAGGCGCAGGCCAGCGGCAAGGGCAACAAGGGCATCTTCTGCGGCGCCGCCATCGAGCTGCCCGACGGCACCGTCGTCACGGGCAAGAACTCCCCCCTCATGCACGCCACCTCCGCCCTCATCTTCAACGCCATCAAGCACCTTGCAGGCATCCCTGACCGCATCCACCTCCTCTCCCCCACCATCATCGACTCCATCGCCAGCCTCAAGGAGAGCATCCTGAGTGCCAGGACCGTGAGCCTCAACCTCGACGAAGCCCTCATCGCCCTCAGCATCTCCGCCACGGCCAACCCCACCGCCCAGCTCGCCATGGAGAAGCTCAAGGACCTTCGCGGCTGCGAGGTCCACCTCACCCACATCCCCACCCCAGGCGACGAGGCCGGCCTCAAGCGCCTCGGCGTCAACCTCACCGCAGAGCCCAACTTCTCGAGCAAAGACCTCTTTCAGGCGTGATGCGTGATACGTGATGCGTGACCCGTGACGCGTGACAGGAATCGTCCTCGTCCTCGTCGTCGTCCTCGAACGCCTTGCATCCCCGCCGGCCCCGCTGTACAATGCGAGAGCCAACGGAGCGGAGCCATCCCCGTGAGGATCACCTACGACCCTCGTTACAACATCGCCTACCTCCGTCTCAAGGACAAGACGGAGCAGGTTGAGACCATCCGCGTCAGCGAGGCCATGAACGTGGACATTGCCCCCGATGGCACTATCTACGGCATCGAACTCCTGAACGCCAACGAACAGCTTCTCGGCGCGGACCACGGAAGGTTGGTCGTCATAGACGAATCGCTCGGCGAGCGCAGCGAGATTCCGCTCACGCGGTGACGCCCCCGAGGACGCCCCCATGTCAAGACCGCGCAAGGAAGTGCAGCGGATTCTCAGCGAACTCCACGACCGCCTTGCCGCTCTCTACGGCAAGCGCCTCCGAGGCGTCTACCTCTACGGCTCCTACGCCCGCGGCTAGGCAACGGACGACTCCGACATTGACGTGGCCATCGTGCTGAAAGGCCCCTTCCACGCCCATAGTGAGGAGGAGCGGACGAGCGACATCGTGGGTGACCTCTGCCTGCGCGAGAATTGCCTCCTGGTGCCCTTCTTCCTCACCGAGGAAGAGTACCGAGCGACGCCTTACGCCGTTCATCGGAGCATCGTGCAGGAAGGGGTGCCCGTCTGGAACCCGAGGCCCAACACGAGCGACACTGGGCCCAGTGGGTCGAAGAGCGAGGAACGGAGACGAACGCCCACAGCCCCGGAAGCTTGGATACAAGAAAGGAGAAGAACCCTATGTTTCCGAGGTCATATGCCTCATTGGCGGCTGTCGTGCTGGCGTCTCACTGCCTGGCCGCAGAGCCAGCGGCAAAGGCGCCAGCGAAAGCTGATGACGTGGCTGGGTTGAGGGAGGCGGTCGAGAAGCTCTGGGCGGAAGTAATGATTCTGTCCGGCGAAGTTGTGCAACTTCGTCGCGCCATGGGGTCCTCGCGCGATCTGCCAAAGCGCACCGGTGTTCTGACCTTTGCAGACGGCAAGAGCAGAAGATTCACCGCCTTGGCAGGTGCGCGATGCGTCTCGGTGGAACTCCGGGGAATCAACACGTTTGGCAGGTTCGATCTCAACGAGGTTCTTCCCTCAGCGTTCGAGTGGGAATTGCCGGAGGTGGACAAAGACGGCGGGACGACATGGAGGCAGAGGCGTGCAGAGCTCAGTACAGTCGCCAGTATCAGCTTGGGACGCAGGGAGAATGACCTAAGTGGTCAGATGCTGATGCGGGGCCATAGCGGGACAATAGAGAAGACACGTTACCGCATCTATATTGACAAGGGTGGCAACAGCATCTCCTTCGGCTTCTACGTCCGGTGGGCCGACGAGATCACCATCTCTCTGTACTGCCTCTCTGAGCTACAGGGGGCCACCATCGTTCTGGATCGCTAACCGGGGGCGCAGCCATCGCCCGGCGGCACGAACCGGATAGATGGGATGGCGCCAATGACTCACCGCCGCCAACGGGCGTACGGATGTACTCACTTCCGGCTCACCGAGCGCACGAAGTCAAGGTCCAGCTCCCCCTTCTGTCCCCACCCCCTTCGCCCCGCGGCAATCTGAGGCCGGAACTGCTCGTAGAGGCCGTAGGCGTAGTCGGCCAGTTTCTCGGGCGAGAAGGCCCCAGCCAACTCCTTCATCGCGCCCTCGACGGCCGGGAGGTGCTCGCCGAACTTGCCCTCCAGGTAGCGCTGGACGGATGCGGGGTCAATCGGGTCGGGGCCGACGACGGCGCGGATGCCGTCGGGCGTCGTCTTGGCGGGGACTGGTCGGCCGCAGACCTCGATCCAGAACTCCTCACCGAGTCCGCGCTTCTTGGGCGCGCCGCGTTCCGCGGCCTTGGGCGGGCCGAAGATGCCGAGCATCCGGCCCTTCGACTGGGCGTTTAGGCCCGCCACGGCCTTGCCCAGCGTGAGCGCAGCGTCGCGGTCGTAGCCCTGTCGCTCGGCGACCACGGCGGCCCAAAGCGTGAGCACCGGGGCACGGTTGACCTTGATGGCTTCCTGACCCATCACGTGGCTCCTTTGAAGCCGCAAGAGCAGTCGTGCACAGATTCACACAGATTGGCACAGAAGTGAGAAGAGCGCAACTGCGGTTTGCCGGCCTCTGAGTGAGCGATGGCAGACCCCAACACGGTCATTCCGAGCGGAGCCTTGCGAAGTCGAGGAATCTCTCCTCTCTCCCGAGCCTGAAGAGAGATGCCTCGACTGCGCTCGGCATGACAAACCCGCTATCGCTTGTGCATGGGCATGTGTTCGTGCGAATCTGTGCAATCTGTGGACGCCTTTCGTCTTCGGCGGCTTGCGTGGGGGCGCGGGGGGCGCTATAATGCGGGTGAGGGTCAGAGGAAGCCCGTGGAGATCCTGCGCTATCCCAACCCAATCCTGCGGAAGAAGGGCGCGGCCGTCCGAGAGATCACGCCCGAGGTGGCGGCGCGCGCGAAGGAGATGCTCGAGGTGATGTACGAGGCCAAAGGGGTGGGCCTCGCCGCGCCCCAGGTGGGCTGGAGCGCGCAGCTCTGCGTGATGAACCCCGCCTCGCGGGACGACCGCTCCCGCGAGATGGTGTGCGTCAACCCAGTCATCGTGGAGGCGGAGGGCGAGGTGGTGGAGGACGAGGGCTGCCTGAGCTTCCCAGACATCCGCGGGAACATTCCCCGCTTCTCGAAGGTCACTTGCCGCTACTACGACCTGGCGGGCAATCGCATGGAGCTGGTGGCCGAGGGGCTCCTCGCCCGGATGTTCCAGCACGAGATTGACCACCTGAACGGCCGGCTCATCATAGACCGGATGACCCCGGCCAGCCGCCTGAAGGTCCGCAGCGCCCTGAAGGAACTCGAACGCGAGCAGCGGACGCCCTCGCGTGTCGCTGTCCGCTAGCCCTCGTCAGGAACCTGTGCCTTGTGTCCCCTGGCGTTCACGTTGATTCTCTCCCGCGGCTACTCGACGGCGGCGTTCGTCGCGCTCCTGCTCGTGTGCCTGGGGCTGATCGTCTACTTTTACATCAATAACGCGCGGAGCCTGCCGCGCTGGTACTTCGCCATCCTGCTGGCGATGCGGGTGCTCATCGTTGTCGTGCTCCTGCTCTTCATCTTCCAGCCCGAGCTGCTGTTCAAGCGCTTCTTCACGAGTTCGCCGCAGATGCTCGTGCTGGTGGACACTTCGGGCAGCATGGGCCACGCGGACCCCAGCCCGGGCGGGCCGCCGGAGCCGCGGCTCGAGCTGGCCAAGACCAATCTGCGTGGGAAGTTCCTGAGCACGCTCGAACAGCAGTTCTCCGTGAGCCTCTACAAGTTCGGGGCCTCCTGCCAGCCCATCTCCTACCGCGAGGTGCGGACCCTCCGGGCCGACCAGGAGCTGACCGATCTGGCCAACGCCTGCGCGACCGCCGTGAACGAGGCCAGGCAGCGCCGCGGCCGCATCGCCGGCCTCGTCCTCCTCACCGACGGCATTGACAACAGCGGCCGGCGCACCATCGAGGACGTCGCCGCCCTCGGCATCCCAGTCTACCCCGTCGGCTTCGGCATCCACATGGAGGACGACAAGGACTTCAAGAACGTCGGCATCGTCAGCGTCCAGCACGACGAGTTCGTGGCGAAGGACAACACGACCGAGATCAAGGTGCTGGTGGACTCCCAGGGCTACGGCGCCCGCCCCGTGCAAGTGCTGTTCGTGGGCAAGGACAAGGACAAGCCGCTGGCCACTGCCGAGCTGGTGCTCGACACCAAGAAGGGCGCCCAATCAGTGGTCCTGCGGTACACCCCGAAGGAGGCCGGGCGCGTTGACGGCGCCATCGAAATCCCGAAGCTGGAGGACGAAACGCGCCTGGCCGATAACCGCAAGCCCATCACCATCAACGTCACCGGCCCCCGCATCAAGGCCCTCTACATCGAGGGCGTGCTCCGCGAGGAGGGCAAGTGGCTCATGCGCAACCTCCAGACGGACCCCAACATTGACCTCCTCTACCTGGTGCGGAGCAAGGAGGGGCACTTCCTCCAGCGTGGCAACATCAAGGGCATCACCCTCACCAGCATCCCGACGAGCCTGGAGACGTGGAAGCGTTTCGACGTGCTCATCCTGGGCGACGTGCACAGCAGCCTGTTCACCAAGAACCAGATGCTGGACCTCAAGGAGGCGGTGAAGGACGACCGCGGGCTGCTGCTCATGGGGGGTGTGGCGGCCCTCGGCCCGGGCAAGTACGCCGGCACGCCGGTCGAGGAGGTGTCGCCCGTCTACTTCGGCCCGGCCACCATCGGCCAGGAGAACGACGAGTTCTCCTGGGAGCTGACCGACGACGGGCAGGTGCACCCCATCTTTTCCAATATCACGGAGTTCTTCCCCACCCGCGGGGGCGTTGCCGAGCAGCCGATGCAGAAGCTGGCCGGCTGCACCCGCGTCGGGGCGGCGAAGCCCCAGGCATCCGTCCTCGCCCGGCATCCCACGGCCAAGGGGCCGGATGGCAAGCCACTCCCCGTCGTCGCCGCCTTCGACGTCGCAGGCGTCCGCAGCCTGCTCGTCACCGCCGACACCACGCACCGCTGGTATCTGCCCAACCGCGCACTCGTCCGCGAGCAGCCCTATGTGAAATTCTGGGGCCAGGCCATCCGCTGGCTCGCCAGCGAAGAGGTCAAGCGCGACGACAAGCCCGGCCTCACCGCCTACACCGACAAGAGCGAATACGAGCCGGGCGAAAAAGTCCGCTTCCTCGCCGTCGTCCGCGACACGCAGGGCCAGGCCACCGGCGACGCCACGGTCCTCGTCTCCGTCATCGGCCCTGCCAAGGAGCGCACGAAGCTCGACCTGCCAAAGCTGGACGGCCGCCTGGGCGACTACGAGCTGAAGTACGCGCCGCAGACCCACGGCCCCCACGAGGCGATCTTCGAGGCCCGCCTCGCCGACCAGCCACTCGGCAAGCCACAGTCCGTCAAGTTCACCGTCGGCAAGCCCGACATCGAGATGGCCGAGCTGAGCCTCAACGACAAGCTCCTCAAGGAGCTGGCGGACCGAACGGGCGGCATGTACTCCTCGTGGCTCCTCCTCAACGAGCTGGCCGGCGGCCTCGCCGCCGAGCAGGAGCGGCGGACCGAGCCCGTGAAAGTCCCCCTCCACCACGCCCCGACCTTTTTCCTCTTCTTCGTCGCCATGGCCGCCGTCGAGTGGTTCATGCGCAAGCGCATCCAACTGGCCTGAGCCAGTTGACCCGAGCGGAAGCCCGAAAGGGCGGCAGAAGGTAGCCACGGGCGTGAGCCCGTGGAACACGATGTACCACAGGGCGCAGCCCTCATCTTTGCCCACATCTCCGGCCGCCGTAGCCCGCGAATGCGGGCGAGCCAGCCGTAGCCCAGGGCGACCAACGGGAGCCCTGGGATCGGGCGCCCGCACGGCATAAGCCCCCGAAGGGGGCGTTTCAGGGCGATTGAATCGCCCCCGTTGGGGGCTCTATGCCAGGTTGGCCTTGTCCCAGGGCTCCCGTTGGTCGCCCTGGGCTACGGCTGGACCACCCCCTTCGGGGGCTGACCGGGGGCCACGAGAAGATGTGGGCAAAGATCAGG
>VGYV01000065.1 GCA_016872855.1 Planctomycetota bacterium | reverse complement strand
GCATCGGTGACGACGAACGACACAGCCTGCGGCCAGAAGTCGCGGCGTCCCTTCGGGTTGCGGCGGCAGCGGGGCGGCTGCTGCGTTGCGGCTCCTCAGTGATGCTCTCCGCTGCATCGCCTGCGTCGCCGCGCCTTGCATCCGCCCCGCTGACGCCGGCAACGCAGCCCGCGTGGGTTTTGAGATAGTCTCTAAGCCCTGGGCGGCGGCGCCTCCGCCACCCCGCCGGGATGCGAGAAGCCCGGCAAGGGGGGAACTGCGGATTGGCGAGCGCCGATTGCGGATTGGAATCTGGAATCTGCAATCTGGAATCTGGAATCCGCGAAGCGGCGTGTGCCCACCGGAGGGCACACGGCCCTTTGTTCGAGCGCGGCTCGGAGGCGGCCGGCGGACGGCATAGCCAAACCCGTCGCGTCGGGCCGCCGGTCCTGTTCCTTGACAATTCGGAAGGCGATGCGTCCCGCGTGCCCCGTGCCGCGTGCCTGGACGGGGCAGCGCGGGAGGGCGAGGCTCCGGCCGAGCCGCTTCTGGCTCCCGGAACGGTTCAGCGGGAGCCCCGCCCTTCCAAGCGGCTTAGTTCTGGGCGCGCGGCACGGGTCGGGGGTGCGCAGGAACATTGCAGAGTTGAACAACTCTGCAATGTTCCTCCACGCCCACGCCGCGGCCCATAGCCAGGGCCCGGCTGGGCTGAGGCGGCCGAGTGGCCGAGGGAGCGGGGGGCGGTCAGTCGCCCACGGGGTACTGGGGACGGAAGGGGAGGGTCTCGACGCTGGCCTCGCCGCCGGGGCGGTCGGCGACGGCCGGGGCAGGCTTGGGGCCAGGGGTCTCGAAGACGATGCGCTCGACGCTGATGCGGACGGCGAGGGGCTCCTGGCCGGGGAACATGTCGAGGTAGCGGTCGCTGGCGGTGGCGCGGACGTGGTCCTGGATGGCGAGGAGGTTGGGGCGGTCGTAGAGTCGGCAGCGGAGGCGGGCCTCGCTGGGGACCTTGGCGTTCTTGGGGAGGACGAGTTCGAGCGTGGCGTCGGCGACCTCGTCCATGGCGGCGACGGTGCGGTTGATGGCCTGCTCGACGCTGGAGGCTCGGAAGGAGACCTGGCCGGTGGGGGTGTCGAAGATGAGGTAGCGGCCGTGGGTGCTGCTGGAGACGATTTGGACGGCGCGGAGGATAGCGCCGATGACGAGTAGGAGGGCGAGTGTGAGGGCGGCTGCGGTGATGGTGAGCCTGCTGGAGCGCAGGGCGCGGTAGTCGGCCATGAAGGGGCTGAGGCGCTGGCGCCAGAGGTCAATGGTGACGGTGACGATGAAGGCGGCGGCGAGGATGCTGGCCGCGAAGTCGATCCAGTTGGCGATGCGGCGAAGCAGTTTGATGCCCATGTGCAGGCTCCCTTTCTGTCAGTGCGAGGCGTAGGCCGCCACTCCGTGGCGGAGGCATCCCGCCGCGGAGCGGCGGGCTACTCAATGCTCGCGTTCGAGGTTCTCGACGAACGAGGTGTCTACTTTTCCGCTTACGAAGGCGCTGTGGCCGAAGATTTCGAGGTAGAGGGGGATGGTGGTTTTGACGCCCTCGATGACGCATTCTTCGAGGGCGCGGCGCATGCACAGGCGCGCCTCCTCGCGGGTGTTGCGGTGGACGATGAGCTTGGCGATAAGCGAGTCGTAGTTTGGCGGGATGCGGTAGCCGGCGTGGGCGTGGCTGTCCACCCGCACGCCCGGCCCGCCGGGCCAGTAGAGCTTGGTGATGAGGCCGGGGCAGGGGGTGAAGCCGGCGGCGGGGTCCTCGGCGTTGATGCGGCACTCGATGGCCGCGCCCTGGGGCTTGACGTCTTCCTGGCGGAAGCTGAGCTTGTTGCCCGCCGCTACGAGGATCTGCTCCTTGACGATGTCTATGCCCGTCATCATCTCGGTGACGGGGTGCTCGACCTGGATGCGGCTGTTCATCTCGATGAAGTAGTGGTGGCCGTCGGGGTCCACGAGGAACTCGACGGTGCCGGCGCAGCAGTATTTGGCGGCGGTGGCGATGCGGATGGCATCGTCGCCCAGGCGGCGGCGCAGCTTGGGGGTGAGGATGGGGCAGGGGGACTCCTCGATGAGCTTCTGGTGGCGGCGCTGGAGGCTACAGTCGCGCTCGCCAAGCTGGACGACATGGCCCTGCTGGTCGGCGAGGATTTGGACTTCGACGTGTCGGGCGCGCTCGATAACCTTCTCGATGTAGACGGCTGGGTTGCCGAAGGCGGCCTCGGCCTCGGCGCGGGCGACGTTGAGGTGGTTCACCAGGGCGATTTCGTTGTTGGCCCGGCGCATGCCGCGGCCGCCTCCGCCGCGGGCGGCCTTGATCATCACGGGGAAGCCGATCTTGCGGGCCAGTTCGCGCGCGTCCTCGTCCTTCTCGATGGGGCCTTCGCTGCCCGGGACGATGGGGACGCCAGCCTTCTTGGCGAGCTGGCGTGCGGAGGCCTTGTTGCCGAGGAGCTGAAGGGTCTCCATCGAGGGGCCGATGAAGGCGATATGGCAGTCGTGGCACACCTCGGCGAAGTGGGCGACCTCGGAGAGGAAGCCGTAGCCGGGGTGGATGGCGTCGGCGTCGGCCACCTCGGCCGCGGCGATGATGTGTGGGATGTTGAGGTAGCTCTGCGCGCTGGGGGCCGGCCCGATGCAGATCTTGTGGTCGGCGAGGCTCAGGTAGAGGGCGCCCGCGTCGGCCTCGGAGTAGACGCACACGGTCTGGACGCCGAGCTCCTTGCAGGCGCGGATGATGCGGAGGGCGATTTCGCCGCGCGAGGCGATGAGGACACGCGAGAACACGGCTCTCGGGCTCCTACGCAGGGGCCGGCGGTCAGGTGGCCTTGGGCGCGATGAGGAAGAGCGGCTGGCCGTATTCCACGGTGCGGCCGTTCTCGACCTCGATGGCCTGGACCACGCCCTCGACCTCGGCCTTCAGTTCGTTCATCACCTTCATCGCCTCGATGATGCACAGCACGGTGTCCGGCTTCACCTCGTCGCCCACCTCGACGAAGGGGTCGGCCTCGGGGGACGACGCTCGGTAGAAGATGCCGACCATTGGGGACTTGACGACGTGGACCTCGCCGGCTGGGGGCGCGGGGGCGGCGGGCTGGGCCTTCGCCTCGGGGGCGGGCGCCGGGGCAGCCAGGACCGGCGCGGGAGCCGGGACGACAATGGGGGGCGCTCCGCCGTTGCGCGCGCGCCGCAGCGCCACCTTGAGGCCCTGCCACTCGATCTCCAGCTCGTCCAGCTTCCGGGCCTCCATCAGGCCGGTCAGCGTGTCAACCAGGTCGCGCAGCTTGTTGAAGTCCATTTCCCTGCTCCCGTCTTCGGAAAAAGACACCAGGAGTCTTTTGCCGGAACGGCCCCTTGGGTGCTTCGCACAAAAGACTCCTGGTGTCTTTTTCCTCCTCACGCGCGCTCGAGGTAGAGGCCAGTCCGCGTGTCCACGCGCACGCTCCCGCCCTGCTCGACGAAGAGGGGCACCTGGACGGTGACGCCGGTTTCGAGCTTCGCGGTCTTGGTGGCCCCGCTCACCGTGTCGCCCCGCACGCCGGGTGGGGTCTCCACCACCTTCAGCACCACGCTGTCGGGCACCTGGGCGTCAATCACCGTGCTCTCGTAGAAGGAGACGAGGACGCGCATGTTCTCCTTGAGATACACGTCCTTGTCCTTGAACGCCTCGGTGCTGACGGGCAGTTGCTCGAAGTTCTCCGGGTCCATGAGCACGTAGTGGTCGCCCTCGCGGTAGAGGTACTCCATCTCGCGCTTCTCGATGTAGGCCTGCTCGATCCGCTCCTTCGACGCGAGCGTCGGCTCGATCACCTGGCCGGTCATCACGTCCTTGAGCTTTGTGCGCACGAAGGCGTGGCCCTTCCCAGGCTTGATGTGCTGGAAGTACACGATCTGATAGAGCTTGCCGTTGTAGACGATCGTGATCCCGTTCCGAAAGTCGTTCGTCGTGATGATCGGCACCGCCAACCACTCCTATAGGGAACTGAATAGCAGCCCGCGGGCCCCGTGCGCCTGCGGGACAGGGCTATAGGATAGCAGTTTCGAGCGTTTTCGGCAAGGACGAGAGCACTTCGGGTCCGTCGCGGCGCACAACCGCCAGGTCCTCGATGCGCACACCGCCCCAGCCGGCCACATAGATGCCCGGCTCGACGGTGACGACCATGCCCTCCGCCAGCGTGTCCTCCGAGCGGGCGCTGAGGGTCGGCCCCTCGTGGACGCGCAGGCCCACGCCGTGGCCCAGGCCGTGCTTGAAGGCGTCGCCGTAACCCGCCTGGGCCATGTGAATGCGGGCCGCGGCGTCCACCTCGCGGCACGGCACGCCTGGGCGGATGGCGGCGAGGGCCTTCTCCTGGGCCTCCCGCACGATTTCGTATATCTCGCGCCAGGCGGCGTTCGGGGCGCCCAGGAACACCACCCGCGTGCAGTCGGAGCAGTAGAGGTCCCGCTCCGCCCCCCAATCTACCAGCACGGGGTCGCCCGCGCCAATCACGGCGTCCGTGGCCCGGGCGTGGGGGAGCGAGGAGCGCTGGCGGGCGGCGATGATGGCGTCGAACGACGGCTTTCGGGCGCCCAGGCGGCGCAGTTCGTACTCCAAGTCGTTTGCCACCTGAGCCTCGCTCATCCCGGGGGCCAGCCGCTGGCGGAGGGCGCCGAACGCGGCGTCGGCGACTGCCACGGCGGCGCGGATGCGCGCGATCTCGTCCTCGTCCTTCACTTGGCGGAGCTTCTCAACCAGGCTCTTCTTCGCCACGGCCTCGACGCCCTGGAGCTCCTTCACCAGGTCGCCGTGGGTGGCCACGGTGAGGGCGTTGGGCTCGAAGCCCAGGGTCTTGCCGCCCGAGGCATTGGCCAGCTCGGCGGCGGAGACGGCGAGGGACTTGGTGTGGCGGACGACCTCGCACAGGGGGGCTTCGGCGGCAGCCTGCTCCACGTAGCGTCCGTCCGTGACGAGCCACGCTTGGTCCTGAGCGACCAGGAGCCACGAGCTGTCGCCGCTGAAGCCGGTCAGGTAGGTGACGTTGGCGGCCTCCGAGACAAGGAGCAGGCCAAGCTCCTCCTGTCGGAGCGCGTGGCGGAGCTTGTCGAGGCGTTCGCCGTGGCGGCTCACTTGGGTCGCAGCTCCTTGAGCAGCTTGAGGCTCTCGGTCGTCTCGGCGGCCGTGGGGTGTTTCTGGGCGAGGCGCTCGAGGGTCTTGATCGCCTCGTCCTTCTTCTTCGCGGCGACCTGGGCCTTGGCAGCCAGGAGGAGGGCCTTGGGCGCGTGCTCGCCGTCGGGGTTGGTCGTCGCCAGGTCGAGGGCCTCCTTGGCCGCCTCGTCGGGCTTCCCCTGCTGCATGTAGATCGTGGCACGCTTCAGGCGCGCTTCGCTCTGAAGGTCGGAGGCCGGGTAGCCGGTGAGGAGCCGGTTCACGGCGTCGAGGGCCTTGTCGAGCACGCCATCGCCGAAGTAGAAGTTGGTGAGGAAGAGGAGCAGGTCGTCGGCGTATTCGCTCTCCTTGTTGCCGCGGACGAGTTCCTCGGCCTGCTTGACGGCCTCCTTCTTGTTCCCCTCGGCGGCGGCCAGGCGGGCGCGGAGGAGCGAGGAGTAGCCCGCCAGCTTGTCGGTCGGGAACTCCCAGTCCCACTCGTCCAGCGCCTGGTGGGCCTCCTTGTAGAGCTTGCGGGCCGTGTAGTCCTCGACCGTGCGTGGGAAGGAGCCTCGGCGGGCGGCCTCGACGCCCTCGGTGCGGTTGTGGATGGGCATCTCGGCGGCTTTCTGGTAGGCCGCGAGCGCCGCCGGCGGGTCGCCCTTGGTGCGATAGACGTCTCCGATGCGTATCTGGGCGAGCCGCACCTGGGCGTCGGCGGCTTTGGAATACGTCGTGAGGGTCTTCGTATACTCCTTCTCGGCCTTCTCGAGGTCGTTGAGGTAATAGTAGTAGATGTCGCCCTGCTCGTTGGCGAGGCGAGCCTTGGCCGCGAGGTCGCCCGTGCGCTTCTCGGCGGCGGCGAAGACGGCGAGGGCCTCCTCGGCACGCTCGCGGCGGTGCTGCTCGACGGCCTTCGGCTCCGCCTTCTCCTCGTCCTTCAGCTTCAGGTCGCGCACGTGGCGGCCCAGGAGCAGGCTGTGGCGGACGAACGCCTCGTCGTCGAGTTCCTTGCCGCGCTGGACGAGGACGCGGCAAGCGGCCACGATGAGGGCCGAGTCCTCCGGCTCCACCTCGCCCGCCGCCTGCGCCGCCACCAACAGGTCCGCGGTCGCCATCTTCTCGAACTGGTATTCCGCCAGGATGGGCGCGTAGTTGTCCAGATGGTCCCACTGGGCGGCCGCGGCCCGCGTGTAGCCCGGGCCGGCCCGCACCTTCTGCCGCACCTGATACGTAGCGTTCTGGCTCTTCAGGGTCAGCGTCACCGCGTAGTCGCCGGGCCGCAGGTAGATGTGGGTCGGGTCGCGGGCGTCCGAACTCGTGCCATCGCCGAAGTCCCAGTGCGGCTGGCACTGAAGCGCGCGGTTGGCCGGGCGGCTCTGGTCCTTGAACACGAACCGCACGAGCATCTTCCCGTCGTCGAGCACTACGTCGCCGTCGTTGACCGCGGAGAAGTCCGCCCCGATGGCCTGCCCTCGCACCTCGTAGTCGGTCAGCTTTCCGTAGCGGAGCGGGGCGAATGCCTGTGGGGGGATGAGCTGGAAGTGGAGGTACTGCTTGCCGCGCGACATCCCCTGCATCCACCAGGCCACGCCAGCCGCCTGAGGCCCCGTGCCCTCGGCGTGGATGAAGGTCAGCGAATGGAGGCCCTGCTTGAGCGTGAGCGGCTCGCTGGCGATGTGGCGGTCGCCCGGCATCGGGCCGGGCTGGGGCTTGGCCGCGGCCAGGTTGCCATCCACCAGCAGATAGCCCACGTCGTCCGCCGTGATCGCGAACGTGGCCGTCGTCTCCTTGTCCAGGGCCAGCCAGCCCTTGTAAAGGCTCATGTAGTCGTCGGAGGGCCCGAAGAGGTTGAAGCCGTGGAAGATTTGGCTCACGGGCGCGGCGCCGAGGCGCGTGCCCTTGGCCCAGGCGGCACGGGCCGCGTCGAGGGACTTCGGCGGCTCGCCCCTGACGTGGCGGGTTTCGAGCCACAGGCCGCGGCGCGGCTCCCAGTCGCTCGCCAGCGCCTTGGCCGCCGGGTTGCCGTAGTAGACGTGCACCGTGTCGCTCGGCGCCGCGATGCCGGCCACAAGGCTCACCACGCCCCCGAACGCGATGTTCACGACCTTGAACGGCGCCGGCTTCCCGCCGACCTCCACCCGCAGGTCCCCCCCGTCGGGCTGAAGGAACTCCGCCGTCGGGAAGCTCACGAACACGCAGTCCATGTCGGGCAGTTTCGCCGTCTTGGCGTCGCCGGCGGGAATTGTCACCGTGCGCCGCACCTGCCAGGTGGCGTATTGCCCCCAGCCCTCGCCGCGGGCCGGCGCCGCCGCGGCCACGAACGCTGCCAGCGCATAAACAAGTCGCCTCATTCCGTCACGGTATCAAATCGCCCCAGTGGAGTCAACTTGCGTGCGCCGCACCCGCCCGTTATCCTCAAGGCATGAAGAGGAGCCGCATCCTGGTTTTGCGCCCGGGGGCGCTGGGCGACGCCATCGTCACCCTGCCCGTCCTCCAGTCGCTCACGGCAGCAGGGGCGCGCGTGACCGTGGTTGGGCACCCCGTGTTCCGCCTCGCCGTCGAGTGCGGCCTCGCGGCCGACTTCCTTCCCTTCGACGACGCCTGCCTGCTCCCCCTCTTCGCCGAGCGCGGCAAGTGCGCCCTCTTCGCGGACTTCAGCCTCGCGGTGGCCTACGTGGCTCCCCCAGCGGAAGGCCAAGACTGCCTGAAGGCAGGACTCCGAACAAGGCGAGAGCGCGTTTGGAGTCCTGGCTTCAGCCAGTCCTCGCTCGAAGGAGGGGACACGCCCATCGCCAGCAGCCTCCACCGCAGCGGCGTAGACCGAGTCATCTCCTGGCCCGCGCACCCGGAGCCGGACACGCACATCACGGACCACCTGCTCGAGCCGTTGTTCTCGGCAGGCATTGAGCTGGCGACTCGACGGCCCTCGCTACGGCCCCAGGACGCCTGGATCACCTCGGCCCGCTCATGGCTGTGCGCGCCTGGCGAGAGGGGACTCTGCCCCCTCCCCCTTGGGGGGAGGGCCGGGGCGAGGGTGCCTCGACTCCCTCCCCCTTGGGGGGAGGGCCGGGGTGAGGGTGCTTGCCACACACCCGGCGCGGAGACAAGCACCCTCACCCAGCCCCTTTCCCCGAGGGAGAGGGCGGAAGCACCCTCACCCCACCCCTCTCCCCGAGGGAGAGGGAGAGGAGTTCTCCCCCGGCGAGACACACAAGCGTGGCTCCGCGAGCGGGTGTTGAGCGGCGGCTTCGTGGCAATTCACCCGGGCAGCGGTGGGCGGGCCAAGCGCTGGCCCGTCGAGCGCTTCGCCGAGCTGGCCCGCGCCCTCCCCTGCCCTACCGTCTGGCTCCTTGGCCCGGCCGAGGACGACGATATGGAGGCCCGGCGCTTGGGTCAAGGGGTCGGCGTCGTCGCCCATGAGTTGCCACTGCCGACTCTAGCGGGCCTGCTGGCGACCTGCCGAGCCTATGTGGGAAACGATTCGGGCGTGAGCCATCTCGCCGCCGCCGTCGGCGCGCCCACCGTCGCCCTCTTCGGCCCCACCGACCCTGCCGTTTGGGCGCCGCGTGGGGACCGCGTCGCCGTTCTCGGCGGGCCAAACGCCGGCGGTTTCGAGAGCACTTCCGTCGAGCGGGTTCTTGAGGAGTTGCAGGGGGTATTGCGCGACCACCGTTCGGGGGGCCAACCCCGTTCGGAGTCCCGCCTTTAGGCGGAATCCGGCAGGAGAGGACCGCCTGAAGGCGGGACTCCGAACGAGTTCACGCCCTTCGCCCCTGGCTTACACTGTAGGGCCGGGCACAAGAGTCGGCGGCGTGTCCTCGTCGTCGAGCAATTCGTCCGCCGCCGGCTTCGCCTCACCTTCGGGAGCCGGCTTCTCCTCGCCTTCAGCGGGCGGTGGCACAGGCGTCCCGCCTGTGTCCTCTGGTGGAGGCGGGGCTTCCAGCGGCAGGGCAGGCTTTGGCTCAACCTCGGGCGTGAGCGAACCCGCCACCCTCTCTCCCCGCAGCGCGGCCAGGATGTTGGGCAGGATGGCCTCGAAGATCGCGGTCTTCGACAGCGTGCCCGCGGCCACGTGGGGCGTAGCCACCACGCTGTCCAGCTTCAGCAGCGGGCTGTCGCGCGGCGTCGGCTCCACGGCCCAGGCATCGAGCGCCGCGCCCGCCAGGCGGCCCTTCTCCAAAGCCTCGGCCAGCGCCGCCTCGTCCACCAGCCCGCCGCGCGCCGTGTTCACCAGCAGCGCCGACGACTTCATCATCGCCAGGCGCTCGGCGTTGAGCAGCTTCTCAGTCTCGGGGCACAGGCCGACGTGGAGCGACACGATGTCGGCCTCGGCCAGCATCGGGTCCAGCTCGCGGAACTCGACGCCCAGCTCCCGCTGCTCGGCCTCGGGCAGCCGCTCAGGATGATAGTAGAGGAGCCGCAGGCCTAGGGCCTTCGCGCGGCGCGCCGTCTCGATGGCGATGTCGCCCATGCCCACGAGGCCGAGGGTCTTGCCGGCCACGACGCCGATCCCCTGGAGATTCGCCCAGTTGTACGCGTAGTTGCCCGGCGCCGCGGCGCGGGGCTCAGGCCCCGTCTCGCGCAGCGGGCGCTTCACCACGCGCTGGTGGGCGGCAATGAGCTTCTTCGCCAGGGCCAGGATGAGCAGAATTGTGTGCTCGGCGCACGCCACGTGCGCGGGCGCGGCCAGCAGGCTCACCTGCACCCCCGCCTCGCGGGCCGCCTGCACGTCAATCCCCGTCGCGCGCGACCCCAGCTTCTGAATGAGGCGCAGCTTTGGCGCCTTACCGATGGTCGCACGGTCCAGCGTGTGGTGCTGGCCCACGAGGCCCACCACCATCACGTCGGCCTCGGCCAGCAACTCATCGGTCCGCGCGTGCTCCACCTCGTCGCACTCGGCGGCCACCAGCGGCAGCCCCTCCGGCTGACGTTCGCGCAGGAACCCCGCGAACGCGTCGAACCACGCCTGGAACACCTTCTCGAACAGCAGAATCTTCGCCATGGATTGCTTCTCCGTGTGGGTCGGCGGCCACATTATAGCAGACCACGGGCCATTTGCAATCGTGCGCTTCCCGTCGCTCTAGGACGGCAAGCTCTCTGCGACCCAGGGGTGGCTGAGCAAGGCGTGGCTCGGCCTGGTCCGTGCCGACGCGGGGAAGGTCCTTCCTGCGCTCGGCTCTGACGACCCGCTCAGACCGATGGTGGGCAGGATGTGGCTGGAGGCATCCCTCCAATGCACCCTATCGCGTGCGAGGAGGTGGCGCACTCAAATGCTGCTCTGACTCCATTTCAGTCTGCACCCGCCGGCCCTACACACCGCCGAACAGGGCAGCGAATGTAGACCGAAAGCGTCCCGCTTGCGGTCGTCTTCGACCAGCGAGACGCTTGCCGCTACGTTCCACAATGGGAACTGAACTGCGGTCAGAGCAGCAAGTGCGCCCTATTGCCGCCCTGTGGCAACCCATCCATGGCGCATGACCGCGGCGTGATCCTGTCCGTCAAGCGAGACGCCACACGCAAGACTCGCCGGACCATGTGCCGGAGTAGATCAGGCCCGAAACGCGCACCTCCCCAACGCATCCCGTTGTGTTGCGCTGAAGGGTGGCGCACTTGAACAAGTGCGCCAATACCCGTCTTGCAGCAGCCTTTCCGTAGTTGAACAACTACGGAACGCTGTTGCCCACCCCCTGCGCCGGATGGCCGAACGCCCAGGCTTCCTCCCAGGCCGTTGCAAGGTGTGGCACACTTGAACAAGTACGCCAACATCCGCCTTCAACCTGCAGGGGGCGGCAGGAGCCTGCGCAGTCCGGCGCAACCCAAGCTTCTGCCGCCCCTCAAGGGGCTGGGATGGTTAGGACGCCCCGTTCCGCGGGCTCACACCCGTGGCTACCTCCTGCCGCCCGCCGGTGGCGGGCTGACTTGGCGCGCCCTTATTGACCTCTGCAAGAGTAATGTGCCATTGTGAAGTGGGAAAGACGGCGGCCTGATAGCCAACGGAATGGGCGAGCCAGCCGTAGCCCAGGGCGACTGAAGGGGGCTCTGGGAATCGAGGACGATGGGGAAATCGGCGGACAGCCAGGATCGGTGGCCACGCTCAGTCGGCTGTGCGCTATTGCGTTTCCACCGGTCCGTGGTATACTCGGCAATGTCTAGCACAGGCAGGTGACACGCTTAGAGGGGGCGCGCCAATGAAGGGTGCGGGGAGCATTGTGCCGCTGGTGGCTTTGGGCGCAGCCCTGTTCTGCGGCGGCGTCGCCGCCGCGGGGAAAGCGGGAGAACACCCGCCAATCGCAGTGCTGCGCCCGGAGGATAATCCCCTCTCGGCGAAGTGCCGCGGGGCGCGCGTCCCAGTGCCCACCATCGTGTGGGAGGACATTCGTGTCCGGCCCGACCACCCGCGGCTGCTGTTGACTCAGGAGACGCTGCCGTCCTTCCGCGAGCACTTCCGCCGCCACCGCCTCCGCGGCCACGTCGCACGCCTGGCCTATGAGGGCGACCCTCTCGCCTGCGCGTTCATGTACCAGATGACCGGCCGGAAGAGCTATGCCGACGTCGCCATCCGCGCTCTCTTGTCGGGAGTGGGCGCCGTGGGAGGCGAGCATTGGGGTCTCCTGGAGGCACGCGACATCGCCTATCTCTACGACTGGACCTATGAGGCGATGAGTGACGCCGAGCGGAAGGAGGCCGTCGGGTGGCGCGGGCTTGATGTGTGGGACGACGCGGCGGCAGGTTGGCCCATCTGCGCATACACATCCGGCTACCCGGCGGACGCCCGCCCGTCGGAGACCAAGCCGGAGCAGTGGATGCTTTGGTACAACTTCACTCTCCCCGACGATGAGCGCGGCCACGAGTGGTATCGGGACGCCCTCGACGAGCAATTCGCCCGGCTCCTGGCCCTAGCCGGGCACAAGCCCCGCATGGCCGAGAGCGTGCGCAACTGCTGGGAGTTCTCGCTGAAGGACATCGCGCTTCTCCACAATGGTCTCCGCGACGGCGGGCACGTGCCGGGCATCTACTGGGCAGAAACCGACCGCCTGGAGTCGCTCATCCGCACCTTCCTGCACGCCAGGAGCGCGACGGGCCTCGACTATGTGAACCCCGAGCAGCACCCCTACCTCGCCAACATCGGCCGCTGGATGCTCTACTGCTCGGACCCGTGGGAGAAGCGCCTGGTAACGCCACGCGGGCCTACGGCAAGAGCCGCCGGGGGCAGGACAGGCTGAGGGAGTTCACCCGCCAGTGCGTCTTCCTCCGCGATGGCCTGCTGCTCGTCTTCGACCGCGTGGAGCCGGCCCGCCCCGAGATCGAGGCGCGATGGCTCGCGCACTTCGTCGGGAAGCCCGAAATCACGGGACGCCTCGTGAAGACCGAGGTGAAGGGCCACATCGAGGACTTCGAGGGAACGGTCGCCATCTCCCAGGGGCGCAAGGGCGCCGTGGTCCGCTGCCAGACGCTTTTCCCCCAGAACCCCATCATCCGCAGGATCGGCGGCGCAATCCTCGACGTCCCCACTTCCTCACTCGTCCCAGTCCCGAAGTCCCAACACCAGATGGGCATGGGGCTGTCGTGCCACTGGAACGACCCACTCGTCCTGAACTACAGGGATCCCATCACCGGCAAAGACCTCGGTGCCCTGCTCTTTGAGGCCCGCACACTGACCGATGTCAACTACGAGGTAACTCGCACCCATCTGAATATCGAGTTCCACTTCGTTGACCGCGGCCTCACGCTCAAGCGGAACATTGCGTTTGCCGACTTCCCGAGCCTCCTGAGCCTGCTCCCACAGTTCGAGGCGCGGAAGTGGCCCGACGAGCCCGTGCTCCTCCATGCGAACTACCTGCCCGGCTATGAGTACTACCACGAGGGCGTGAACTACGGCCCTTACTATGCGCCCGAGGAACTGGCAGACACGCGGACCCGCGCGCCGGAGCTTCGCGGGGCGCCCAACGACTATGGCTCGTGGCGCATCGAGGTGTCCCCCACGCGCAAGGCCGAGCGCGTCTACTTCCTCCACGCGCTCCGCATCCTCCCCTGGCCGAACGAGGAGCCGGGGGAAATCCACTGCACGGAAGGCCCCAACCACGCCGAGGCGACCATCAAGCTCAAGGGCAAGACGTATGCCGTCACGTTGCCCAAGACGGGCAAGCCCGGAGGCCACATCCGCATCGCAAGCGCCTCGGGGGAGACCCTTGCGGACCGCGAGTTCGCCCGCGTGATGGCACGGGAGTAGCGCCTTCGGAGCAGAAGCCTATCCGCGTGGCGGCTACTCCGGGGGCTTCTCGCTCTCCTTGGGCTTCTTGGGATCCTCCTGTGGCGTGGCCGCGTCATCACCGACCTCGACGGCGCCATCCGTCGCCCTGGGGTCGTAGTGACAGGCCGACATGTCGGGGAATACCTCGTCCACCACGACCCTGACCACGCGCTTCTTGTCGCGGAACACCTCGATGAGGTTGCCCTTTCTGACGCCGTGGCGTTGGCCCTTGTTGATGATGACGAGGCCGAGCTGCTTGTCCACGCCCGTGACCTTCGCCTCGATGGGCTTCTGGGGCCGTCTCGCCTGTGCCGGCGGCAGCAGTCGGGTCGGGTCTATCTCGGGGTAGGATTCCTTGATCCTGCTGAGCAAGCCGTTTGCAGCGTGGAGGTCGCGTACGAATCTCTCGATCTCATTGAGCGCATTGGCCAGCTCCCGCTGGCGGGTGACCAGGCGGTTCTGGAGTTCGGCAATCTCCTTCTCCTTCTCAGCCAGCGCCTTGCGAAGCTGCTCGATCTCCGCCCTGGCGGTGGCCAGCTCCTCCTCGAGCGTCGGAGGGCGGCCCTCCGCGGCGCAGGCGCGCCCGACAGGGAGCGAGAGCGCTGCGAGCAAAGTCACGACAAGTGCAACAGACGCGCTGCGCATGAGCAACCCCCTCTCTGAGCCTATTGCCCGAACCATGTTCGGAGTCCCGCCTTCAGGCGGAGAAAGGCAGGAGAAGACCGCCCAAAGGCGGGACTCCCAACAAGTCTGCCCTCTGAGCCGCATGCCCGCAGAGGCCCTCACCCAACCCCCTCCCTCTCAGGGAAGGGGCAGGGGAGGGTCGGGCGCCGCCCCTAACCCCGAAGCCCCACCCTCACCCTACCCTCTCCCCGGAAGGGAGAGGGGTTGGAGGGTGTGGGACGAGCGGGCCCCTACAAGTCGGTCAGCAGCTTCGTCGTCACCTCGTCGCCGATCTCGACGTGGCCCTTCATGGTCTTGCCGTAGTGGGCGGAGGACATGTCGGGGAACGTGTCGTCCACGACGATGGTGCCGACGAACTTGTCGGCCCGATAGACGGTGAAGGCGTAGCGGGGCCGCACGCCGCTGGTCTCGCCGACGTTGATGGCGACGACGCCGTGGAACTTGTCTGCGGCGATGACCTTGCCACGGATGGTGGCGGCGGCCTGGATGCCGTCGTCGCGCCCCAGAGGCAGCAGGCGCTCGGGGGCCGGCCCTGGCGCGGCCTCCTCCTTCGGCGCCGGCTCGGGCGGCCTGCTGCGGAAAAGACGTCCGCAGCCGGCGACAAGCAGGGGCAGGCAGGCAAGGCTCCATGCGACGCGGCCCATCCAGCGCATGCTCGCTCTCCTCAACACGGTGAGGGGGCGATGGCAACCAGCCTCCCATATCATACACCGTCCGGCTGCGAATGTGAAGGGCTCAATGGTGGGAATGTTCGGCACTTGACAAGGAGCGGGGAGATCGCAAAGATGGGGGCATGGCGAACGAACAGACGATGGCGTTCACGGTGAATGGGCAGGCGCGGACGGTAACGACCGACCCCGGCCGTCCGCTCCTCGAGGTGCTGCGCGAGGAGCTGCGGCTGACGGGCGCCAAGCTCGGCTGCGGCGAGGGACGCTGCGGGACGTGCACGGTGCTGCTCGGCGGCAATGCGGTCCGCTCCTGCATCACGCCCGTGGCCGACGCGGAGGGCAAGGCCATCCTGACTATTGAGGGGCTGGCGGCGGGCGACAAGCTGCACCCCGTGCAGGGGGCGTTCCTCGCCGAAGCTGCGTTCCAGTGCGGTTTCTGCACGCCGGGGATGGTGCTCGAGGTGGTGGCGCTGCTGAACGAGAAGCCGAATCCGACCGATGCGGAGATTCGCGCGCGGATGGAGGGCCACCTCTGCCGGTGCTGCGGCTACCCGCGCATCCTCAACGCCGTCCGCCGCGCGGCGCAGGGCGGAGGGAAGCAGCCATGAGCCATTACGAGGAACCCGTCGAGCGTGTGCCCTACGACTTTGGCCTGACTCGTCGCGGCTTCGTCCAGGTCTTGGGCGCGGGGCTGCTGGTCTCCGTCGGCGCGCCGTCGGTTCTCGGCGCCGAGCGCCGGCCGCGTGGCCAGGGCCGCAGCGCCGGCGTCGCCGCGCGCGTCCACGTCGCCAAGGATGGCGCGATCACGGTTCTGACGGGCAAGGTCGAGATGGGGCAGGGCGCCCGCGGCGAGCTGACCCAGGCCGCCGCCGAAGAGCTCCGCGTGCCCCCGAGCCGCATCACGATGGTGATGGGCGACACGAGCATTGTGCCCGACGATGGGATCACGGCCGGCAGCCGCACCACGCCATCCACTGTGCCGGCCGTCCGCCAGGGCGCGGCCGCCGCACGGCAGGTGCTCGCGCAGCTCGCCTGCCAGAAATGGGGCGTCGAGGCGAAGGCGGTCGAGGCGCGCGACGGCACGATCACCCACGCTGCGACCAGGCGGACGCTCAGCTACGGCGAACTCGCCGCGAGCGAGGACCTGCCGAAGGCGTTCGGCGAGGCCGCGCCGAGCGGCGTCGAGGTCACGCCCGTGAAAGAGTGGCGGGTCCTCGGCACCTCTCTGCCGCGGCCCAATGCCCGCGACTTCGTGACCGGCGCCCACCAGTTCCCTTCGGACATGGCCCGCCCGAACATGCTCTATGGCAAAGTCCTTCGGCCGCCCTCCTACGGAGCGCGGCTGGTGTCGGTGGACCTCGCGCCCGCGAAGGCGATGGCGGGCGTGGTGGCCGCGCAGGACGGCTCGTTCGTGGGCGTGGCGGCGCCGACGAGTCTCCTCGCCCGCCAGGCCCTGGCTGCCGTCGCAGCGACGGCCAAGTGGGAGCCGGCGCCCCACCCGTCGAGCAAGGAGATCGGCGATTACCTGCGCCAGCGCGCGGGCGGCGGCGTGCCGAAGAACCCCTTCGCCGACGAGGTGGGCAAGGCGGCCAAGGCGCTGCGGCAGACCTATCTCGTGCCCTACGTGCAGCACGCGCCGATGGAGACCCGCGCCGCCGTCGCCGAGTGGGCCGACGGCAAACTCACCGTGTGGGCCGGCACGCAGGCGCCGTTCAACTACCACAGGGAGCTTGCGGGCGCGTTCCACCTGGCGAACGACCAGGTGCGGGTCATCGTGCCCGACTTCGGCGGCGGCTTCGGCGGCAAGCACACGGGCGAGGCCGCGGTCGAGGCGGCCCGCCTGGCCCGCGCCGCCGGGCGGCCGGTGTCGCTCCACTGGACGCGCGAGGAGGAGTTCACCTGGGCCTACTTCCGCCCCGCCGCGGTGATTGACATCGAGGCCAGCCTGGACGCGAAGGGGGCGCTGACCTCGTGGCACTTCATCAACATCAACTCCGGCGGCGCGGCCGTGGATACGCCGTATCGGACGGGGAAGGCCAACTGCCGTTTCGTGCGGTCCGACTCGCCGCTGCGCCAGGGCTCGTATCGCACGCTGGCCGCCACGGCGAACAACTTCGCCCGCGAATGCTTCATGGACGAATTGGCCGTGGCCGCGGGCGCCGACCCCCTCGACTTCCGTCTCGCGCACCTCGACAACCCGCGCCTTCGCGCCGTGCTCGAGGGGGCCGCGAAGCGCTTCCGCTGGCGCGAGCGGGTGAAGGAGAAGAAGCCGAACACTGGCGTCGGCCTGGCCTGCGGCACAGAGAAGGGCTCCGTCGTCGCGGCCTGCGTCGAGATTGCCATTGACCCCGAGTCGGGCCGCATCGCGCCGCGACAGGTGTGCGAGGTGTTCGAGTGCGGCGCCGTGCTCAACCCCGACAACCTGCTCGCCCAGGTGGCGGGCTGCATCCTCATGGGCCTCGGCCCCGCCCTCCGCGAGGAAATGGCCTTCGAGAAGGGCGAAATGCAGAACGCCACGTTCCGCAAGTACCTCGTCCCGCGGTTCAGCGACGTGCCGGAGCTGGACCTGCACCTTCTGAACCGCCCCGACCTGCCGAGCGTGGGCGGGGGCGAGACGCCGATCATCGCCATCGCGCCGGCCATCGCCAACGCCGTCTTCCACGCCACGGGCAAGCGGGTCCACGAGATGCCCATTCGCCTGCCCGGCGCGGCCAACCCGACGTGATATGAACCGCACTTCGCGCCATATCCGCGCTCGCGGTACGGGAGACCGCTCCAGCCTGTCATGCTGAGCTTGCCGAAGCACCTTTCAGGGGGCAGGCCCTGGTGATACAGCGTCCTTCGGCGCGTCGGTTGGCTGCCCTGAAAGGTTCCTCGACAGGCTCGGAATGACATCCTTGTTGGCTCAGTCCCACAGGAAACTGGTGAGGAAATCAGGTGAAGCCCAGTCCCCCCCGCGACATTCAACGAGCCATTGCTGAGCTTGCCGAGCGCGGGGCCGACTTCGCGATCATGCTCGTGCTCGGGGCCGAGGGCTCGACGCCGGTCGGCGTGGGCGCGAAGGCGGCCATCGAGGCCGACGGCCCGCTCCACGGCACGGTTGGTGGCGGAGCCGTCGAGGCCGAGGCCCAGCGGCGCGCCGCCGAGGCACTGCGGGACGGCCACCCGCTCGTCTTCGACTTCGCGCTTCACGGCGCCGCCGTGAGCGATGGCTCGCCCATCTGCGGCGGGCGGATGCGGGTGCTGGTGGACCCTGCTGCCGCCCGCCACCGTGCCGCCTACGCTGCCGCGGCAGCCGCGCTCGAGCGCCGCGAACGTGGTGTGCTGCTGACCGCCATCCGCGCCTCGCGCGAGGTCACTGTGGAGTTCCTCACCGAGGGCGCGGCTGCGCAGGCTGCCGGCTTCCCCGGCGCTGAAGCGCTTTGCCGCGTCCTTCAGGCGGAGGAGCCGGAGCTGTTCGCAGCGGATGAGCGGGGGCTGGAAGCGCTCGCGGAGCCGCTGGTTCCCAAGCCCGTGCTCCTCATCGTGGGCGGGGGCCACGTGGGCCAGGCACTGGCCGTGCAGGCGGCTCTTGTCGGCTTCGGCATTGCCGTGATTGATGACCGGCCCGAGTTCGCGCGACCCGAGCTGTTTCCTGAGGGCGCCGTGACCCGCTGCGGGCCGATTGGCGGCGAGGTCGCTGCCTTCCCCTTCGCCGCCGACACCTACGTCGTCATCGTGACGCACGGGCATCAGCACGACGCCGAGGCGCTCGCCGCGTGCCTGGGCCGGCCCGCGGCCTACGTGGGGATGATCGGCAGCCGCCGCAAGGTGGCAGTGATGCGCCGCGACTTCATCGAGTCGGGGCGCGCCACGGCCGGGGAGTTCGACCGACTCTACGCGCCCATCGGGCTCGACATCGGCGCGGCCACGGTGCCCGAGATAGCGGCCAGCATCGTCGGCCAGTTGATCGCCGTGCGACGCACCGGCCGCTCGCCGCGAATGCCCACAGTGCCTTGACCGAGGAGTTCGGTGCATGCTTCAGCGTGGCATCTCGTGTGGCAGACACGCCCAAACAAGTTTGGGCGTGGCACCCTCGGGATAGCTGTGACCCCTTGGGTGCCACGCCCAAGCGACTGCTTGGGCGTGTCCTCTGGGTGGGTGGCGCCGGAACCAGATGGCGTCAGAAGCCCTGGAGCGAACCTACCGGACATGCCCCTAACGTGAGACAGGCATGGTCGCCGCCATCCTCCTCGCTGCCGGCCGTTCCCGCCGAATGGGCGTGCAGAAGCTCTTGCTTCCCGTGGCCGGCATGCCTATGATTGCCCGCGTGGCCGACGCCGTGCTCGCCGGGCCGGTGGACCTGGCGGTCGTAGTGGTGGGCGCCGACGGGAGGTGCGTCGCCGAGGCTCTGGCCGGCCGCGCCGTCCAGTTCGTCACGAATCCCGACGCGGAGGGCGATATGTTGAGTTCCGTGCGCTGCGGCCTGCGTGCTCTGCCGGAGGAGTGCGAGGCGGCGCTCGTCGTCCTCGGCGACCAGCCGGGCGTCACGGCCGAGGTCGTGGCCGCGGTCGTCGAGGCGTTCCGAAGCGGCGGTCGGGGCATCGTCGTCCCCACGCACAGGGGGCGACGGGGGCACCCGCTGCTCTTCTCGATGCGCTATCGCGGCGAGGTCCTGAGCCGCTTCAACGGCACGGGCCTGCGTGGCCTCCTCCAGGCGCATCTCGAGGATGTCCTCGAGGTCGAAGTGGCCACGCCCGGCATCCTCGACGATGTGGACCGCCCCGAGGACTACGCTCGCGCGGCAGGCCTGACACGACAGGAGTCGAACCCATGAGGCATTGGGTGCTGCGAATTGGGGGATGGGTGGCTCTCGTGGCGCTCTTGGGCGCGGGCTGCCAGTTCCTTGGCGCGCGGCCCGCGGTGGAACAGGAGCCGGCACCGCCGTTCGCTGACGACTTTGCCTCGCACGACTTGTCGAAGTGGGACTACTCGGAGGGGAAGCCGGCCTTCCGCCTGTCGCCCGGGCGCGGAGTCCTCGCGCCGCCGAAGCAGACGGTGATGTTCGGTCGTCGAGAGGCGATGGCCGCCTTCACGCTGCGTTCGGAGGCCAAGCTGCCCGCCGACGATTCGCGCCTGCATCTGCGATTCCTTTATGCGGGCAAGGGTAACCAGTGGCGGGGCTACCTGCTTTCGCTCACCCGCAAGGGCACCGACCCGTTCACCCTCCAGTGCAGCCTCCAGGTGTCGAGGGAGGAGGGGAAGCCCGTCAGCGGCCTCGGCTCGCAGTCGCTCGTGTTCGGGACGGCGGACGACAAGCGGATGGAGCACTGGACGAAGTACGCCGGCGCGGCGCTCGCGGCCCGCTGGAAGGAGGTCGCGCGCATGCGCTTCGCACCGAGGAACAGCTTCCTGCCCGTCGAGGTGAGCGTGGCTGGGCAGTCGCTCTCGGTCTCCGTGAACGGCCTACTCGTCTTCAGCCTGCCGAACGAGTTGCCGGCGGGCGGCGTCCAGTTCGAGCTGGTCAACGCCGCCGAACTGGCGAGTGTCCGAATCGCGCCGCCCGAGCCGAGCGGCCTGTTCCTTCCGCTCGACCTCGCGCCCATCTTCAACCGCGACGGCATCACGGACGGCTTCTTGGGCGAGGGTGTCCGCGAAGGCGGGGACCTCGGCGATGGCACGGCTCTCTCGGCCTCGGTCCTCCCGCCCGCGAACAGCGTCGCTCGCATTGAGGGCGTGCCCTTCCGAATGCCCTCCTACGCCGATGACGCGCTGAACGTGGTGGACGTAGGGGACAGCCGCTGGCTGGAGTCGCGCGACGACGGCTTCCGCTGCCGCAGCTACGTCGGGATGCGGCCGGGCGACGGCAATCCCGCCTCGCTTCGCCTCGCCGTGCCGCGGGACTGGTATCGCGCCGCTTGGCTCCTCTGCCTGGCCACCGGGAAGTCCGAGGGCGTGGACACCGAGACCGTGCCTGAGGTTACGCTCCGCCTCGGCTCGTTCGGCTATCCCTTCCGCCT
>VGYV01000064.1 GCA_016872855.1 Planctomycetota bacterium | reverse complement strand
GCGAGCGCCAGCGCGCCCCCGCTGGGGGCGACACTTTCCGGAGTCCTACAGTGCGCAACATTCTACCCCCCCCCCCACCAAAAGTCAAGCGCATTTTTCAAAGCAACCTTGACGCCAAGTAGCTTTCAGCGATTCGGCGGCGCCCTCACAGGGAACAAGACTGCCTGAAGGCAGGACTCCGAACCAGGAGCGCGGCCCGTTTGGAGTCCTGCCTTCAGGCAGTCCTTGCCCCAATGAGCCGAACCGCTGAAAGCCATCTAGCGCGCGGAGCTGCGGCGGTTGCACGCCTGCGGCAGGCTCCTTGCCACGCGGGAACGTTGCCGCCCCATCCCGCCCTCTCCCCATCGTGCGATTTCCGCGGGTTGATTTGCCTGCCCGCGGCGGGTATGCTACTGTATAGGAGAATTCAAAGGGGGTTCGCATGAAGCCTCGAGTGCTCGTGAAGGACGAGAAGTACTGCGGGCGGTACGTTGCCCTCCGGTCTTTCGACGACAACACGGTCGTCGGCTCGGGCAAGACGCCTCTCGCCACTGTGAGCGAAGCCCGCGCGGCCGGGGTAAGAGAGCCGGTGCTCATGTTTGTGCCGCGCGAGAGTCTACCCTGGGTCCTCGGTCCACTGAAGACTCGTCGCCATGTTCCTCCTGGCAATCGGGCCATGCCGGACGGCGCGGTAGTCGCGTCGTGAGCGGACAGGGTTGACATTGCGGCCCACGACGGGTATGCTACTGGGTAGAGGCAGTTGAAAGGGGGTCGGCATGCGACCAATAGTGCTCGTGAACGATGTGAAGTACTGCGGGAAGTACGTCGCCCTCCGGGGGCCCTACGACAACGTGGTCGTCGGCTCTGGCAAGACTCCGGCCCGCGCGCTCAAGCAGGCGCGAGACGCAGGGGTGAAGGAGCCGGTGCTCCTGTATGTTCACCCGAAGGACGCAACGCTGATCTACTGATGCCTGAACTCCAGTGGCCATTCCATGTTGAGCGCTCCGGTGCCCCCGCGCGCCCGATGTTGCTCGTACGCATAGGCAACCCGGCAACCGGCTTGTCCCTGGACGCATGGGGGGTGGTTGATACCGGAGCGGACGACTGCGCGATACCTGCCTTCTGCGCGGAACTCCTGGGTCACGACCTCAAGGCAGGGAAATGCCGCGAGGTCAACACCGGCAATGGCGTGACGTGGGCTTACTCGCACACCACCTGTATTGACATCTTCTGCCCGCCGCCCGGGAGGCAGCTCCTCGGCCCTCCCTACGCGATTGCGGACGCCCCCATTGACTTCCTGCCCAATCTTGGCTGCGTGTTGCTCGGCACGAAGAGCTTCCTCAACCGATTCGTGCTCACGGTCAACTACCCCCGACAGTACCTCACGCTGAGTATGCCTTAGGCCCCATCGCAACTCCGAAGGAGGCGCCTATGAGCGCTTTGCGAGCCTCTGTGGTGCAGAGCCTGCTGCTATGCTCCGCCATGTTACCCGCCCGCGGCGGAGAGGGTGGCGGGGCGGTGATCTTCGACATGGACACCGTCCGCCACAAGCCCACGCCCGTGGGCAAGGAGAAGAAGCCGGCGGGGACGGTGGAGCTGGTGGAGGGCAAGGTGGGAAAGGCGTGCAAGTTCTCGTTCATCGCCGACGCCTCGGGCGGGTTCTTCACGGGCAGCGTCCGCGCGACGCCCGACTGGGATAAGGCCGCAGGCATCTCCTTCTGGCTCAAGGGCGATGGCTCGAAGAACTGGGGCGGGATCGAGCTGATTGACGGCTCGGACTACGCGCTCCGCTACGCCGCCGCCTTCCCGCTCGAAACGATGGAATGGCGGAAGATCACGATTCCCTGGTGCGACCTGATTCCCGAGCTGCCCAAGGCCAAGCTCGTCGGCACAAAGGACGGCTACGCCCCCTCGTCCTTCGGGAACTTCTGGTTCGGGAAGTGGTGGACCTGGCGCGACTACCCCGCCCACTCGTTCACGATTGACCAGGTCGCCCTCGAAGGCGAAATCGCGGTTGACACGACCGACTACACGCCCGCCAAGGCCGGCGTGCCGAAGTTACTGGCCAAGCTCAAAGCGAAGCAGCCCGTGACGATCGTTACGATGGGCGATTCGCTAACCGACAAGCGGCACTGGGCCAACCGCCAGGTCGTCTGGGCCGAGGTCTTTGCCGCCAGGCTCAAGGAAACCTACGGCTCCGAGGTCAAGCTGGTCAACGTCTCCCGCGGCGGCTCGCAGCTCACCCACGGCCTGCTCCAGACGCCGCTCTGGGTCCGCGACACGCCCGAGCCCGACCTGGTTACAGTGTGGTACGGCTACAACGAGTGGTCGGATGGCATGCGGGGCGAGCGGTTCCAGGAGACGCTCTTCTTCGCCGTGGACCGCATTCGCCGCCTCACGAAGGGCAAGGCCGAGGTGCTCCTGATGACCACCTGCCCCGCGTTCGAGCGCTGGGACGAAATGGACGAGATGGCGGGGGCCGTCCGCATCGCGGCGATGAAGAAGAAGGCGGCCCTGGCCGACGTTGCGGCGGCTTTCAAGAAGTCCGGCGGCGACGAAGCGGCCCGCCTCAAGCTCTTCTGTTCCGACAAGACACATCTGGGCGCCGACGGGCACAAGCTGGCGGCGGAGTCGGTTCTCAAGGCCCTTGCCGCCGAGTAGGGTGGTTCCGGACGCGTGACGCGTGATTCGTGCCGCGTGCCGCGCCCCGCGTGAAGAAGAGTGAATCCGTAATGCGTAATCCGTAATCCGTAATCAGAGAGGAGGAAGCGCGTCCGCCGAAGGAAGTCAGCGTTTGTAGTGCGGCCTTCAGGCCGTACAGGCGCCGGATACGGGCTGGAGCCCGCACTACGACCTCTCCGCCAGGCTTCTTGTTTTTCTCTGGTTACGGATTACGAATTACGGATTGACAGAGGAGAACCTATGAGGATCCGACAGAGCCCTCTTCTCGCCGCTCTCCTCCTTTCGGAGGCTTGCGCAGCCATGAAGCCCCGCGTCATCGAGACCAAGTTCCCCACCGACGACGTGGTGATCGCCTCGCTCGTCGTCGAGGCGCCGAAGGATGGCGTGGGCGACGCGACGGGTGCGATTCAGGCGGCGATTGACGAGGCGGCCGCCGCGGGCGGAGGCGTCGTCTTCCTCCCCCCGGGCCACTGCCGCCTCGCAGGCCGCCTCACCCTCAAGGAAGGCGTCACCCTGAGAGGGGACTTCACCCCGTTCGGAGTGCGGCCTTCAGGCCGTTCCGAAGGAGACGGGCTAAAGCCCGCACTACAAACGGCGACGATCCTGATGCCTGTGGCCGACAAGGGGAACGCCGATGGCCCTCCCGCCATCACGATGGAGCGCGGCACGGGCCTCACCCACCTCGCCATCTGGTATCCCGACCAGGACCCGATGAAGATCGTTCCCTACCCCTGGACCATCCGCACCTCGGAGAAGGTCACCGGCAACAACATCACCATCCAGAACGTCGCCCTCATCAACCCCTACCAGGCCATCAAGATCGGCCCCGAGTGGAACGAGCTTCACACCATCCGCAACGTCGTCGGCACACCGCTGAAGGCCGGCATCTGGATGGACACGACGACGGACATCGGACGGGTGGGTGGTGTGGCGTTCGCTCCCGATTTCTGGGAGAGGTGTGGCCTGCCGGGCTCACCCGCGTCAGGTGAGGCAAAGGCGGCGCTCCGTCGTTTCGTCCTCAAAGAAGCGATCGGCCTGGAGATGCGCCGATCGGATTGGGAGTACCTCTTCGATCTCGGGGTCAGCGAGTACGCCACTTGCGTGTTGATGCGCCAGGGCAAGCAAGGGGCAGCGAACGCTGTGATGGCCTCGTCAATGCTCGCCGGCCGCACGGCGTTGAGGCTCGAGGGCCTCAACGAGATAGGGCTTTCTGCCACAGGTTGTGTGCTGGGCGGGCAGGAACACTCAGTGCTCGCCCCCGCCTCTTTCAATTCCACAGCCCAGTTCCAAGATTGTTTCCTGGTTGGCGAAGGGCGCCTCGAAGGGCCTGGCACTTTGACGTTGTACGGGTGCGCTGTTACTGACTTGGCGGGTGGCGCTGGCGCCATTAAGGTCGAGAATGGGCAGTTCTCTGCGCTGAATCTCCAGACGTCCGCCAAAGAAGCCCGAGTCGAACTGGGGAAGGACGTGCGGCGTGCGCGAGTCCTGTGGGTCTCCGTGGGCCGGCCGCCGACTGTCACTAGGCTATGCGCCGGCGATGTGCAGACAGCGACATATCCACCGCACCGGACCCCCCAGCCAATGGCCATCGAGGTCATGGGGTTGCTCGGCCAGAAGCGGCACCCTAGTCACCCAAGACCTGAGAACAGGCATCTCTTCCTCGTCGCCGACTTCGGGGCGGGGGTGGGCGAGCAGGACAACACGGCGGCGTTCGCCAAGGCGCTGGAGGCGGCGCGGAAGGCGGGCGGGGGGACGGTGTATGTGCCCGCGGGGAACTACCGCTTCGCAGGGGAAATCGTGGTGCCGTCGGGGGTCGAGCTTCGCGGCAGCTTCGATGTGCCACATCACACGGTCTCGGGCGGCTCGGTGCTGATGCCGACGAGCGGCAAGGGCAAGGCCGACGGGACGCCGTTCATCCGCCTCGAAGCGAAGTCGGGGCTGCGGGGGCTGACCATCTGGTATCCCGAGCAGGACCTGCGGAACATCCAGCCCTATCCGTGGGCGATTCAGAGCCTGGGGCCGGGCTGCTGGCTCGTGGACGTGACGCTCGGCAATGCCTACCAGGGGGCGGATTTCTGGACGCATCCCAGCGACGGCCACGTCATCCGCTACCTCGCGGGCGCGGTGTTCAGGCGCGGCCTCTTCGTCTCCAAGTGCAAGGGCGACGGCTGGGTCGAGGACGTGCAGTTCAACCCCCACTACTGCGTCCGCGTGCATCCGAGCCTGGCCAGCCCCTTCACCGAGGGGAAGAACATCCAGGGGGTCATCGAGTATCAGCGGGCCAACCTGGAGGGGATCGTCTTCGGGCGGTGCGAGAACGAGCACGTGCGGGGCACGTTCCTCTATGCGGCCTACGACGGCATCGCGTTCCGCGACGACCCAACCCCCGTGGGTGGCACGGCTGGCTCGCCCGGCCGTGTGGAGAAGGGAGAAGACACGGCTGGACAAGCCAGCCGCGGCACGAATGCGGTGGTCATCAACCACGGCACGGACACGGGGAGCCGCTGCGCCGTGCTGGAGGGGAGCGCGAACGTGACGTTCATCAATGCCCAGCTCGTGCCGCTCGGCGCGCACGAGGTGGGGGCGATCATCGTGGGCGACTCGTTCAAGGGCAAGGCGAGCTTCTTCAATACGCAGATTTGGGGCGGGAAGACGAGCGGCATCATCGGCGGCAGCGGCGACGTGCTCATCCAGGGCGTCAACACCCTCTGTGGCCCCTTCATCCTCAAGGGCGGCCGAGTGTCCATCGAGAACGCCCACTGGACCCGCGACATGCCCGTCCACATCCGCGTCGAATCGTCGGTTGAGAGCGCCCGCCTCATCGCCAACCTCGCGCCGAACGAGTTGAAGGTGGACTGTGGGTGGGCCAGAGCGCGGGGGACGGAGCCCCCGCCCACAAAGACCCCGCGTCTGTATGCCCGCTGCAATTCCCTCGCCATCCCGCCCACGGTGGATCGCTTCACGTTCAAGACCGGTTTCGAGGAGGGCGAGCCGCAGCCAGCGGCCGACGCCGTGGCGCAGCAGGGCGGCGGCCTCAAGAGCGTGAGCAAGCCCGAATGCCGCGTGGCCGAGACAGAGGCCCACGGCGGCAAGCGAGCCCTGCGCGTGTCAGGCGTTGCTGATGACCCGGCCTACTCCTACGTCTACTTCAAGCTCTTCGGCGAAGCCATCGGCGTCGCCGCCGACTCAGTGTTGAGCTACTGGATTCGCCCGGCGAACGAGCGCGGCCGCTGCGTGGGCCTCGACCTCCTCTTCGCCGACGGCTCGGTCCTCCGCGATTCGCAGGCGAAGACCGCCAATGGGCAGGGCGTGCATCCTGGCAACCCAAAGGGCGAGGTAGGCAAGTGGACGAAGGTGACGATCCCCCTCGGCCAGACCCACGCGGGCAAGGCCATTGCCGCCATCCTCGTCGCCTACGACAGCCGCGGGGGCGGCGGCCCCTTCGAGGCCTGGATTGATGACATCGCCATCGAATCCGCCCAGCCCGCGGCCGCCGTCGCCATCGCCGCCAAGCCTTCCGGCGGCGCCTTCAAGGGCAAAGTCGAGATCGCCCTCTCCCCGCCGCCTTCCCCCCTCTCCCCTGGGGAGAGGGAAGGGGTGAGGGTGCCTTCGGCGAAGGACACGGCCATCCGTTACAGTCTCGACGGCCTTTCGCCCACGGCGGAGTCGCCTCGTTACGATAAGCCCATCGTCCTCGACCAGCCGGGCCTCTGGGAGCTTCGCTTCGCTGCCTTCGGCCCCGATGGCCGCCCCGGCCGCGTCTTCGCCGAGCTATACGAAGTCAGGTGAGGGATCACACGGACACACACGGACATGCACGGACGAGCGGGTGCCCCCCTGAGGCGTGCGTCCGTGTTTGTCAGTGCGAGTCCGTGCGGTTTCTCAGCCAGCCCCGCTGGCGAGCTTGACAATGCGGCGTGGCAGGGTATGATGGGACCTGGGGACCCGTGAAGCGGCTTTGCGCCTGCGAAGAGGGGACATTTCGCTCTGCCCTGCTCCGCTTCCCCTTCTCGCCTCAATGTGCATGAGAAGTCGGAGAGGACGCATGTGCGGTGAGCTTGCCCAAGGAGGCGTGGGAGTGCCGCATCGTTTGCCCTTCGCAGCCCACGTGCTGGTGGCCTATGCGCTCGTTCTGGCGGCAGGCCACGCCTTGGATGCTGCCAGCGGCATATGCTATGACCCGTACGGATTCAGCCATGGGCTCATGAGCGCAGGAGTCAGGGCGGTGCATGGAGCGCTGGCGGCCCTGGGCATTCTGGGCGCGGTCGGGGTGATGGCGCGCACCAAGCTCGGACGGCGCCTGCTGCTCGCGGCGTGGATCGCTCACGCCGTGGGGGATTTCCCCAACCGGGTTCTGTGGGTCTTGACTAGCCCCTATGGCGATGCCATGTCGTGGTTCTGGTGGATGAGCGTGACCCACGTCGTTCTCTACCACGGCCTGTTCATCGCCATTGCAGTGGCCTATCTGTGCAGCGACGCGGTCACGCAGGCGACCGGCGAGCGTGGGCCGGGGCCTGCGATCCCCGATGGGCTCGGCCTGCCCTGGGCGGCAAGGCTGGCGGGCGTTCTCGCCATTGGCTGTGGGGTGCACAGCGTCCTGTGTTGCCTCCTGCGCGCCCCCTCCGGGAGCCTTCAGGGCCTCCGCCTCTCGCAGTTGCCGTTCTCCTGGGCGGGGCGCTGGGCGGTCTCGTGGTTCGGGTTCCACAACGCTTGGGCGTTGTTCGGAGGCTTGGGGGTGCTCGGGGGCGGAGCGCTGCTGTGCCGACTGGGATGGGGCCGGCGCCTGTTTGTGGCGTTCGCTGTGTTTCAGGCAGCGCTTCTGATCGCGGACTGGCCGGTTGCGTGCAGCATGGGCCTCAGTATCGGCGTATCGGCGTTCCGGGAGCAGTGGGACATCATGCTTGGCGTCGCAGCCATAGCACTGCATGCAGCGTTCTTGTCCAGCTATGTGTGCAGCAGGCGGGTCCGGGACGCTATGAGAACGCGCGTCCGGATGGATCGCCACGATTCGCGGCCGGAGACCGCTTGAGCGTGCAGGATGCCCCTTTGCCTCGCTCCGCGATGGGCGAGGGCGGTCTTGCCCAGTTGCCCAATGCGCGATTGGGCAAGTGGGCAAGAGGGGGGAGGGTTGGCACCCTGGAACGCCCCACGGGGGTCTGCCCACCCAGAGTCTGCCAAATCCAGGGGGGGAAGGTTGGCAGACTCTGGGCAGACTGTGGGTGGGCCTCGCATGGAGGGCGGCGGGGGCGTGACCTCCCGAAGGTATTGGAACCTTCGGGAGGGGGCGCTGCCGCTCAGCGGTCAATGAGGGCGAGGAGTTCGGCGAGGCGCGCGGCGGCGAGGGCGGGGTCACGGGCCTCGACGGTGACGCGGAGGAGGCCCCGCTCGGCGCCCGAGGGACGGACGCAGAACCACCAGTCGGGGAAGTCCTTGCGAACGTCGGGGCCGATGCGGGTGGCCTGGGCGCCCTCGGCGGGGAACTCGGCGTCCACGCGGCGGACGCGCTCGATGGCGGCCTCGCGGGTGCCGAGGTGCCGCACGTCGCCCAGGCGGTGGTAGCGGCTGGTGAGGGGGCGGACGAGGGCGGAGAGGGGGTGGCCGGTCGCGGCGAGGAGCTGGAGGAGGACGAGGGAGGCGAGCATGCCGCTGTCGCAGCAGTAGAAGTCGCGGAAGTAGTAGTGGCCGCTCTCCTCGCCGCCGAAGAGGGCCGCGGCGTCGTGCATGCGCTCCTTGATGCGGGAGTGGCCGACGGGGGCGACGAGGGGGACGCCGCCCGCCTCGGCGATGCTGTCGCGGACGGCGAGGCCGCAGGTGAGGTCGAAGAGGATGGGCTGGCCGGGGCAGGCGCCGAGGAAGAGCTGGGCGAAGAGGGCGGTGAGGTGTGAGCCGCTGACGCGGTCGCCCTGCTCGTCCACGATGAGCGCGCGGTCGGCGTCGCCGTCGAAGGCCAGGCCGAGGTCGGCGCGGTGCTCGCGGACGGCGGCGCGGAGGGGTTCGAGGGCGCCTTTGGCCGTGGGGTCGGGGTCGCGGTCGGGGAAGCCGCCGTCGAGGGTGAAGTGGAGGGGGATCACCTGGCACGGGAGGCGGCGAGCAAGGAGGGGGAAGATGGCGGTGGCCATGCCGTTGCCGGCGTCCACGACGACCTTCAGGGTTGTGAAGGGGCCGGGGGCGATGGCGAAGAGCTTCCTGACATAGGCATCAGCGAGGTCGAGGCGCTCGGCGGCCAGGGGCGGCAGGGCGTCGGGGACGGGGGCGTTGCGGGCGAGCATCATGTCGCGGATGATGTTGAGGCCCGTATTGGCGTCAATCGAGCGGGCGCGGGAGAGGACGAATTTCAGGCCGTTGTCGCGCGGGGGGTTGTGGGAGGCGGTGATCATCACGGCGCCGTCGAAGGTGGTGGGGTATTCGCCGGCGGCGAAGTAGACCATGTCGGTGGAGACGAGGCCGAGGTCCACAAGCGTGACGCCGTGGTCGTGGAGGCCTGCGGCGACGGCGGCGGCTAGGTCGTCGGACCCGCGACGCATGTCGCGGCCGATGGCCACGCGGCCTGCCTTCACCCGCATCGCCTCGTGCAGGTAGGCCGCCAGCGCGCGGCCGACCGCGTAGGCGAGGTGGGGCGAGAGGGGTTGGTCGTACTCGCCGCGGATGTCGTAGGTCTGGAACACGGCGTGGATGTTTTCGGGCCGGATATTCATTGCGCATCCTTGCGGGGAAGTGGAGGGGAACGCGCGAGAGAGTAACCGACGCAGGGCCGGCTGTCAAGGCCGCCTCTCCTGAAGGCCCAGGCGCCTTGGCCTCTGCCGTCGCCACCCGCCCGCGTCTTGTGCACATGCTAGGAGTCCAATATCGAATGTCGAACGCCGAATGATGAATGACGAATGAAGCCGAAAGCGGAGGCTGTTCTTGTTCATTCGGCATTCGGGGTCTTCGGTTGCGGCCACGGGCCGCCTTACGGTATACTGGCCGGGGGAGGGCGGACAGCAACCCTGGAGGCCATTGAAGTGATGGGACGAGGTGTGCTTGCGGCGATTGGCGTGGCGGCGGCCTTCGCGGCGGCGCCCGCGGCGGCGGTGATCAAGGTGGACCTGCCGGTCTCGAAGATCTACGGCGCGTCGAAGGGGGTCATCGTCGGCTCGGTCGCGGCTGTGAACCCCGGCAACTTCGTGGTGGACGTGAAGGTGGAGGCGGCGCTGAAGGGCCAGGCGCCGGGCGAGAGGCTGCGCATCCAGGCCGCCACGCCGCCCGGCCTGTTCGCGTCGGTCGCCATCGGGCAGCTCGTGGTCGTCTTCGCGGGCGAGAGCGCCGGCAAAGCCGAGGCGGTGGTCCACCTGGCGGACACGTGGCTGCTCGCTGAGGGCCTCGGGGTGCCGCCAGCCGCCGCCTGGCGCGTGATGATGCCCAAGCGCGACGCCGCGGCGAGCTTCCCAGGCACCACCCGCGGCCTTGTGGCGCTCCTCAAGGACCTCAAGGCCGGCAAGGTGCCCGCCAAGGAGGAATACCCCGATGCCTTCCTCGGCGGCGCCCCCGAGGTCGCAAGACTAGCCGTCCAGAAGCCCACATGGCTCGTCGCGGCCGACGTGAGCGGCGACAAGAAGCTCGACCTCGTGGTCGGCACCGGGGGCGGCGTCAAGCTCTTCCTTGCCGCCGCCAAAGGCTACACCGATGCGACGGAAGCGTGGGGCTTAGCGGGCGTCAACGCCGCCTTCTGCGCCGCGGGCGATGTGAATGGCGATGGCAGGCCGGACCTGCTGCTCGGCAAGGCGCTCTACGTCAATGGCGGCGCGAAGTTCGACCGGGCCAAGCCCATGCCCGAGCTCCCCGCCGAGGGGGAATGGCTTGCCAGTGCCCTCGCCGACGCGACGGGCGATAAGAAGCCCGACGCCCTCGTGCTCCTCAAGTCGGGGAAGCTCATCGTCTTCGACAACCCCTGTGGCACAGGCGTGTCGCCTGTGACCAAGCAGCTCTGGCGGGAGCCCGTTGCCGGCAACGGGCGCGGCGAGGCGCCTCTTGCCGCCGCTTTCTCCGCCGAGTGGGGCGAGGAGGGCGAACTGTGCGTGCTAGCCGTCCGCGAGGGCGGCGTCACGCGCTACGAGGTCGGCGGCAAGGGCGGCGCGGCAGCCAACTTCGAGCGCCTCACGGGCGCGCCCCTGGCCGCCTACAAGGGCTTGGGCGGAAGGGCCCTCAAACCCCTCGTCGCCGTGGCCTTCGACTACGACGGCAACGAGAAGGCCGACTACCTGATCCTGACGGAGGGCGGCGGACTGGCGCTTGTGAACCGTGGCTACGGCTCGTTCCTGGCCACCGACACGCTGCACAGCCACTTCCACGCCACGGCCGACAAGAAGCTGTCCTTCGCCGTCAACGACATCGCGGCCGCGGCCCCCGGCCGCATCCCCGAAGGCCCGGCCCCGGCCCAGAACCTCCTTGTGCTGCTCCACGATGGGCGGCTGTTTGAGATGGACAGCGCTCAGAAATGACGCATGACGCGTGACGCGTGAAGAAGCCTGAAGAGCCGGTCTTCTCTGGTCACGCGTCAGGGAAGGGCTCCAGCCGGGCCGCGTTCGTCGCCCAATGCTCTGACTGGACTGCCAGGCAAGAGGCGGTAGTCGCGCTTGGCTGGGTCAGCGAACTTGGGGTCGGCCAGGATTGAGCCCGCGTCCTTGCCCGTCTTCTGCTGATACGCGGCGAACTGCTCGGGCGTGAAGCTCTCCTTCCCCCAAAGGACCAGCGTGCCCTTCGGCTGGAACCAGCAGTTGCGGTCCATCGTCAGGGCCGTCGTCCAGTCGCGGCCGTGGAGCCACAGGCAGCTCTCCGTAGCGTTGGCGAAGACGTTGTGGCGGACGACGAAGTTCTCCGTCGCGGCGGAGTTATGGAAGAACATCAGGTGCCGCCCGTTGGGGTCGGGACGCTGGCGGTGGCCCCAGCCCCCGCCGGCGTCCACGCATGTGTTGTGCTCGAAGAGGATGTTCCGCGTCTGGCTCTTCTCCTCGCGGTTCCAATACTCGAACGAATATTCGCAGTTCCAGATGACGTTGCGGCGGTAGGTGATGTTCTCCTGGACGTTTGTTCCGCTGCCCTGGTTCGTGAGGGCGGCGTCGTAGATTTCCCACAGGCGGCAGCCCTCCACCAGGCAGTCGCGGGCGGAGGCCCAGAACTCGATGCCGTTGCCGTATCGGACGGGTCGCCCCTTGGGCGACGTGTATTGGTGGCCCCCGCCGATGTATGAGAGGTCGCAATCGCGCACCGTGATGCTCCGCGTGCTGCCGCCGCCGATGCCGTGGGCGGCGCCGTAGCGGAGCGCGAGGCCCTCGTAGGTGACGTAGCTCCTGCCCCCCTGGTCAATGATGTGGCGGGTCAGAGCCAGCTCGATGCTCTTGTGAAGCGTCGCGGGGTTTGCGCCCGACCGCAGCTTCACCTGGCGGGCGGCGCCGTCGTAGAAGAAATCGCCGTCCTCCTTCAGGCCCTTCTCGCCCCACTTCTTCACCCCCGTGGCCTTGTCGTGGTCGAAGATGATGTTGCCGACGTCGGGCCGCACCTCGCCCGTGGCCCACACGCCGCCGCCCAGATCGCGCCAATCGCCTGGGGCGTTCATCGCCACTGAGCCGAGGACGAGCGGTTTCGGCCCCTCGCCGTAAGCAGCGTAAGTGACCGGCCCTGAGGCATCGCCGCTTCGGGGCACGAGCTGGCCGCGCCAGGCCTCGCCTCGGCGGAAGAGCACCCTGTCGCCGGGGCCGAGCGCCACGGCGTTCACCTTCTCCAGCGATTGCCAGGCGGTCTCAGGGCTGAGGCCATCGCGGTCGTCCCGCCCCCGCGTCGCATCCACATGGTAGGTCTGTGCCGCCATGCTCACCCCCGCGAGACCAATGAGAAGTGTGATTGCCTGACACCCGCCCATTCATCTTCTCCCGTCTTCTCACGCGTCACGCGTCACGCGTCATGCCTCCCGCATCACTTTGATCACTTCCGCCACACTCCTTCCCAGCGCCCCTGGGTCATATCCGCCCTCAAGGGCGACGACGAGCTTCCCCCCGCAGTGCTTCTCCGCAATGCCGCGCACCAGGCGGGCAAGCTGCCCATAGTCTGCATCGTCGAGCCGCATGCCGCCCAGCGGATCATCGCGGTGCGCGTCGAAGCCGGCCGACACGAGCACGAAGTCGGGCCTGAACCGCTCCGCCGCGGGCGCGAGGGCCTCGCGGAGCGCCGCCACATAGTCGGCGCCGCTTGTACCGCCCGGCTGCGGCAGATTGATGTTTGCGCCCCTTCCCTCGCCAACCCCCTGCTCATCCTCGGCGCCGCTGCCAGGGTAGAAGGCATAGCGGTGGATGCTCACGTACAGCACGCTCGGATCGTCGTAGAATGCCTCCTGCGTGCCGTTGCCGTGATGAACGTCCCAGTCCACGACCAGCACCCGCTCCAGCCCGTGGCGCTTCTGGAGGTAGCGGGCGGCGATGGCGACGTTGTTGAACACGCAGAAGCCCATCGCGTTCCCCGGCCGCGCGTGGTGTCCGGGCGGGCGGACCAGGGCAATGGCATTGCGCAGCAATGCCATCCCAGATTCCACATTACAGATTCCAGATTCAGATTCCGAATCCGTAATCCGTAATCTGGAATCTGGGATGCGAAGCACGGCGTCACAGGCCGCAAGCACGCCCCCCGCCGCAAGGAGAGCCACCTGGTACGAATCGGGGCATACGGGCGTATCGCCCTCGTCGAGCATCGCGCCCCCTTGCTCGCACGCCTCGGCCACCTCCGCGATGTAGGCCGTCTTGTGCACGAGCGCCACCTCTTCCACTGTGGCAGCACGGGGCTGGATGTGGGCCACTTGCTCCCAAAGCCCGGCCGCCTTCAGGCGCTCCACGATGGCCGACAGACGCTCCGGCCGCTCGGGATGCCAGGAGGGGGTTGCGTGTTTCAGGTAGTCGTCGTGATACACGAGCCCCGTTGTCGCCTTCACGGTTGTTCCCTTTGCCATGTGTCTCCCGTGAACGCGTGACCCGTGACGCGTGAGAAGGAAAGCAGCGAGCTTCGAGCTGCGAGCCACGAGCCTTGGGAGGAGCCCCTGGTTTCTTCTTGAGGCTCGAAGCTCGTGGCTCGCCGCTCGTGGCTCTCCGAATCACGCGTCACGGGTCACGCGTCACGCATCTGAGTCCCACCGTCCTCCCCTGTTCCACCGCCCTCCAGAACTCGCCCTTCACCTTCTCGTACACGCCGAACAGCCCTCTCGCATCCGCATCCCGGTCAATCTCAATCCACGTGTCGGGCTTGGGGAGGACGCGCTCGGCGGCGAGCTTGGGGCCAAGCTCGCGGATGACCCTGGTCACGGGACGGTCCGTGCCGTCGGGATTGATGATGCCGTAGTCGCTCCGCTCGTTCACGCGGTAGCCGCCGGGATACCACCACCAGGCCACGCCGTTCGAGTGCGAGGCGAGCATCATCCGATAGAAGTCGCGGTAGAAGCGTGCCTGGAAGTCCAGCTTCTCGGGCGTCGCGGCCATCGCCTCCTCGTCCCAGGCCGACACGCCCGCCTCGGCCCAGAAGACCGGCTTTTCGGGCGCGCAGGCCCGCGCGTAGGCCACCGTGAAAATGCCCGCCTTCACCTTCTCCCAGTCGCCGACGCGCCCGTAGCCCTCGGGGGCCAGGAAGTCCATCGCCTTCGCCACGCCCTTGAAATCGTACGGCATGCGGCCGGGGTCGTTGAACGTCGGGTCGCCCGTCACCGTCATGCGGAAGCTGATGAGGTGGTTGGGGTCAATCGCCTTGATCTTCTTGTAGGCATCGAGGTAGCGCTCGTGCACCAGCTCATCCGCGAAGCGGCGATAGCCCGCCACAAACTTCCGGTGCTCCCCGTCATTCGTCAACTGCCACCCCGTCGGCCCAGTGATTTCGTCCTTGAGGCCCAATGCCCTCTTCGCCGCATCGAGCGAGCCGTACTTCTTGACCAGCCATTCGCGCCACAGGGGATCATATCGCTTCCTCTCCGCCTCGGTGCCGAAGAACGGCTCCCACGCGATGTCGTAGGCCCAGATGACATCCTGCTCCCAGAGGCGGTTCTTCTCGATGATCTCCTTCCACTGTTCCCACTTGTAGTCCATCGGCGTGCCGGGGCGGAGGGAGAGGTTCACCTTCAGCCCCAGCTCATCGCACCGCCGCAGGAAATCGAGCAGATTGTTCGCCGGCAGCGACCGATGGTAGATGAAGATCGAGACGCTGTTGAAGCCGACCGCCTTGATCCGCTCCAGGTCGCGCTGCACGAACTCCGGGTCGTACGCCTTCGCATCGAGCCAGTACTCGAAATACTCATTATCCTCGACCCCGATCCCCGTCGAGGGCATATAGTTCACCCCATGCGGATACCACTTCTTCCCATCCAGCCAGAAATCCCCATCCTGAGCCTTCACGTATGTTCGCTGCGCCTGTAAGGTTGGCACGAAGAGAGAAACCTCGTGTCGGATGACGTCGAAGCGGTGCTGAACTCGCCACGCGGCGAGACGCTCGGCCCCGAACATGGGGAACTCGCGCTCTCGATCCCGACAAAGCGACACACCCAGAATCTTGTCTTCATCAGAAGGCTTGCTGAACGGTGAGACTACCTTGTCCATTCCGCTCGCCATCCGCCGCGGCGCTATGGTAAAGGTCAACCTGGTCCCGTTGAAGAAATCGTGGCGTTCCTGGACGCGATGGGCCAGTGCCAATTCGTACTCGAGCCTAGAGTTCGGGGAAGGGAAACGGGACAGGTTGCCCGCGGTCCCGCCAAAGGGTACGTCGTCACCCAGCCGGTAAGTGAAGAACGGGCTCCCCGCTTCCTGGAAGAACACGCCGGCCGAAGTCCGGTTAACCGCGTCCGCCACGAGCTCGCGGAACCATGGCTTGGTCAGCCATTCTGGAGCGTCAACCCCCAAGGAGAAACGAATACCGGAGGTCGTGAAGTCCACGTAGAGCGAACACGGTATCCCCCGCAGCGGTCCGTCAGCGCCCCGCGCCTCCACCAGTGGAATCCACCTCCACGTGCGGTGCTTTCTAAGTCCCTTCCCGGTGGGCCGCGTATGATGAGCATAGATAACCTTCGGCAGCGACCGAAGTGGCTCCCCATAGTCACCTAATCGCCAAGCCGATCTCCGCCACAGACTCTCGACTTCGTGGATGGCATAGAACTTGTAGCTCGGGCTGAAGTTTTCGAGGATGGGGGGAGGGAGGAGTTTCCCCTCTACGTCAGAGAGGCCGGGGGGGGCGGGGGCGGTGCCGAGCTGGTCAATGAGGAATTCGTAGCGGCCGGTGCGGGGGCCGGTGTGGGTGTGGGCGACGCCGAGGACGAGTTGCTCGGCGTTCTCGGGCTTGAAGCAGTCGCCCGGACCGCCGCGGGTCGGCACCGACTGCCAGAACTTGAAGTCGCTGGGGGCCAGGACGATTCGCGTCCAACCCCCCTCAACCCCCCTCCCTTTCAGGGAGGGGGAAGGGGAGGGTGGAGCCTTGGGGTCGGGGCCGTCTTGAGGGCCAACCTTCTCCCTGCCCTCCCCCTGAGAGGGGGAGGGGTTATCAACCCCCCTCTCTTTGAGGGAGAAGGTGGCGATCCAGCGGGAGCCGTCGCGCTCGCGCCATTCGAGCATGAGCTTGTCTGTGGGCGGGGCCTCTGTGCCCCGCGTCTTCTCCCTCTCATCGCGGGGGACGGAGCCCCCGCCCACATCCCCAGCTTTCGCCCAGAGGCAAGTGAGGGTGTGGCCGGGGGGGAAGGGTTTGTCCAGGTTCGGTGAGGCAAAGCCGTCCCAGCCAGTCATGTTGGGGATGACGACTTGGAGGGCCTTGCCCTCTTGGCCGGGCACGAGTTCGCGGGTGATGGGGGAGTCCGGGGCGTTGGTGTGGCGCTGCCACTTCGAGAGGTCTTCGTCGTCGAAGCTGAAGAGGACACGGGCGGTGGGCTGGGCGTTCAGGAGCTTGCGCCAGTCGTCCTTCGAGAGCCACCTACCACCGATCTTGGCGAGCGTGTTTCGGAAGGCTGGGGTGCCGAGTGCGGCGAGGTCGCCCCCCTTGTCGCAGTAGGCCTTGATCACCGGCCCCGCCTCGCCGGGCAGGGTGTGGCACGAGGGGAGAAAAAGCATGTCGAAGCGGGCGGTGGTGACGAGGAAGGGGTTGCAGAGGTGGTCGGCGTTGATCAGCGTGACCTCGTGTCCGCCCTTGCGGAGGAGGTCGGCGAACTCGTCGGCTAGCTTCGGGTCGTGGTTGGGGAGCGAGTCGTCCTTGAGGAGGGCGATGGCATACTTGTCGGCGGGGAGCGGGCCGAGGGGCTTGAGGAAGGCCTCGGCCGCGGCCCGCGGGTCGGCCTCGCCGGCCCAGACCAGCACGGGAGCCACGAGCAGACACGCCAGAAGGAAGCCGTTCCGCATCATTCGCCTCCTCATCAGAGGTTACGACACATGGCCGCCGGCGTCAAGAGCGGGTGTTGCGGCCGCCCTCGGTTTCGGGGATCGCTTCGTGCGCGCTTCGGAACCCCGTCAGGGGTGTTAGAAGGTAGCCCACGGCGTAAGCCGTGGGATCGCAGCGCCCCCCCCTCGCAAGCCCCGTAGGGGCGGCAGAAACCGCGCCCTCAGGGCTTCTGCCGCCCCTACGGGGCTGTGGCCCTTGTTGCCACCCCAACCCACGGCTTACGCCGTGGGCCACCGTCTGCCGCCCGCCCAAGTGCGGGCTGAGCGCCAGCTTTCCACAAACAGGGGGCGTGTCAGCAGGCACCGCCTTCGCTCCTGACCGCGCGTTCCGGGCCTATCGGCACTTGACATCGGGGCAGGCGTTGTGTACTGTGTAGGGAGTAGTTGGCTTTGCTCTCCCTCTGGATATGACGCAGCGCGTGGCGGCCTCGCCCGCGAGGGACAGCACCTTATCCCACAGTATGTCCGCTGCCTGGCCGTGTGCCTGAGGAGTCCGCCGGCCAGGGCAGGCGCGTTCCGCACGGTGTCGGCCCGCCCCGATTCTGCCCAGGAGCCCCCGCCCAATGCCCGAACTGGTCCGTGGCGTCTTGACCCTCCGCAGGGACGGCAATGGCCTGCTGGTGGACCCGCAGGAGGTGTTCCGCTCGCACGGTGCGATTGCGGCGGTGCCGCGCGGGCTGGTCCGCGAGCTGGCCCTGGTGGAGGGCGCGCGCCTCGAGGGCGCGGCGCAGCCGGACCGCCACCACAGCGGGCGCACGCTGCTCGACATCCGCTCCGTCTGCGGCCTCAGCCCGGAGCAGTTCGCCCGCCGCACGCCCTTCGACCGCCTGGTGAGCATCGCGCCCAACAAGCGCTACCACATCGGGCGGTCCGAGAAGATGACGATGCGCATCATGGACCTCTTCTGCCCCATCGGCAAGGGCACCCGCGGCCTCATCGTCAGCCCCCCTAAGGCCGGCAAGACCACGATCCTGGAGGACCTGGCCAACGCCGTGCTCGACGAGGAGCCGGACGCCCGCGTCATCGCCCTTCTGGTGGACGAGCGTCCGGAAGAGGTCACCACCTTCCGCCGCACCACAAAGGCGGAGGTCTGGGCCTCCAACATGGACCAGGCCTACGCCGACCACGTGCAACTCGTCAACCTCGCGCTCGCCCACATCCGCTGCGAGCTGGAGTGCGGGCACGACGTGATGGTGCTGTGCGACTCGATCACGCGGATGGCGCGGGCCTTCAACGTGGAGGGCGGCGGCAGCGGGCGCACGATGACCGGCGGCCTCGACGCCTCGGCGATGCAGATACCGAGGCGCTTCTTCGGCCTCGCACGCAACATCGAGGGCGGCGGCTCCGTCACCGTCCTCGCCACGGCGCTCGTGGACACGGGGAGCCGCATGGACAACCTGATCTTCGAGGAGTTCAAGGGCACGGGGAACTCGGAGATCGTGCTCGACCGCAAGCTCTCCGAGCTGCGCATCTTCCCCGCCATCAACATCAACGCCAGCGGCACGCGCAAGGAGGAGGAGCTCTACGAGCCCTTCGAGATGAAAATGGTCCGCCGCCTGCGCCGCGTACTCGCCGACCGCCAGCCCGCCGAGGTCATCGCCCACCTCGTCTCCGCCATGCGCAAGGCCAAGACCAACGAAGAGTTCCTCGCCAACCTCCCCGGCGCCGACGAGTAGGGTGGCAGTAACCAAGCCGTTCCTCGCCCCTTCCCCTGCTTGAAAAACCCGCGCCAGGGTGTATACTGCATGCCAGAGGAAACGTACCCATGGCCATACCGAAGTCCGAGCTGCCGCTCGATGAGATCCGCGCATTCTGCGAGCGGTGGAGGGCCCGCGAGCTGGCCCTCTTCGGCTCCGCGCTGCGAGACGACTTTGGCCCTGAGAGCGACGTGGACGTCCTGCTCTCGTTCGCGAGCGACGCCCAGTGGGGCCTCTTCGACCTCGCCAGGATGAAGAGGGAGCTTGAGGCGATCTTCGGCCGCGAGGTGGACGTGTTGACCCGCCAGGGCGTCGAGGCCAGCCGCAACCCAGTGCGGCGCCAGGCCATCCTGGCGTCTGTTGAGGTTATCCATGCAACGTGACGCGACCTACTTGGCCGATATCCTCGACTCTGCGCGGCTCGCGATCAGCTACCTTGCGGGCGTGGAGTATCCCCGCTTCGCCGCGGACGTGCAGCTCCAGGACTCGGTGATTCGGCGGCTCGAGATCATCGGCGAGGCGGCCCGCCGCTGCTCCGACGAGACCCAGTGTCTCTGGCCCGACCTCCCCTGGCGCGACATGATTGGCATGCGCAACGTCATGATCCACCAGTACGACTCAGTGGACCTCTCCATAGTCTGGCGCACCGTTCAACACAATCTCCCGGAACTCGTGCGCGACCTTGAGAGGATCCTCGAGCCGGAGAAGGGAACTGAAGGGCCTCTCGCGGGCGCCGAGGGCAGAGCTTAGGGCAAGGAGCGACCGATGGATGAGACTCGCAGCAGCAGAGACGACCAGGATGAGTTCAGCCGGCGGGAACTGCTGAAGCTCGGCGCCGCTGGGACGCTCGCGTTGGGCGTGGCATCCACGGCGGCTCAGGCGGCCGAGGCCACCGCTCGGCTCGAAGAGGCGAAGGCGAAGCTGGCCTATCTGACCCGCCCCGAGGCCTTCCGCGAGTTCAACCGCGAGAAGCCGCCGCTCCCCCAGCTCCCGGCCGAGAAGCGTCGCGAGGTCGGCCTCGACCCCGAAACCTGGCATCTGGAGGTCGTGCCCGACCCCGAGAGCAACAGCCAGGTGGCGAACCCGCTGTCGAAGGAGCGCGGCACGGCCCTCACGTGGAAGGGGCTGATGGCCCTCGCCGAGAAGCACGCTGTGCGCTTCCTCAAGGTGCTCACGTGCACGAACATGCCCGACCCCCTGGGCATGGGGCTGTGGGAGGGCGTGCCGCTGCGCGACGTCCTCTGGCTTGCCAGGCCCACGAGCAACGTGCGCCGCGTGGCCTACTGGGGCTACGACAACGGCGACCCGAAGCAGCGCTTCATCGTCTCGCTCCCCATCGGCCGCGTGCTGGAGGACCCGCCGGGCGAGCTGCCCGTCATCCTGTGCTACAAGCTCAACGGCCAATGGCTCTCGCCGAGGAACGGCGGGCCGGTGCGTGCCATCGTCCCGGAGAACTACGCCAACAAGTCGGTGAAATGGCTCACGCGCGTCGTCCTCAGCAACAGCTTCCAGGCGAACGACACCTACGCCTTGTGGAACAACGACGTGGAGAGCCCGATGAAGACGGCTGCCCGCTTCCTCAATCCGCCGAAGGAGGCGAAGGCGGGCGAGCCGCTGCCCCTCGTGGGCCTGGCCCAGGTGGGCATGTCGGGGCTGAGCAAGGTGCAGTACTCCGTGGAGCCGGAGGGGGCTCCCCCGCGGCCCGACGACCCGCACCTCACCCAGTGCGAGTGGCGCGACGCCGAGGTCCTGCCGCCGCCTACTAATTGGGGCGGGGGCCTGCCCGACGGCAAGCTGCCGCCCATCCCGCTCCAGTTCGACCCCGCGTCGGGCAAGCCGCGGACGTGGCCGCTTCGCTACACCATCGCCCACTGGGCGGCGCTGGCTCCCGGCCTGGCCGCGGGGCGCTACCATCTGCGCTGCCGCACCATTGACTCCAACGGCTGCGCCCAGCCCATGCCGCGTCCCTTCCCCAAGGCCGGCAACAACGCCATCCACCAGGTTCCCCTCGCCATCGTGTGATGGGTCTGCCCTTCGCCGAGCCGCCTCTCTCGCCACGGCTCCATTGCACAGTTGCGTCCTGCCCTCGGGCTGACTACAATTGCTCCTCGATGCGGCCGGGCCGCTGTGGCCGCCGCGCGATGAAAGGAGCCACCGGATGGGCCAGACCAAGAGCCCCTGGGCGAAGGCGGCGTTCGTGCTCGCCTTCGCCCTGCTCACCTCGCTGTGCTGGTGCCC